>DATJGC010000040.1:0-2869 GCA_035495345.1 Chitinophagaceae bacterium
ATTCATAACCGCTGTCTGTAAAAAAATCAGCTGCCTTGGTAATAGTGGGGCGTACAGGGCTGTTGATGACCGCCAGCGCAGTATCCTGTTTTTTCACCTGTTCTTTGCCGTTATCCGGCACCACTGAGGTTACCGGGGCCTTGTTTACAACGGCGCTGCGGGCGCTGTCGGCCTTAGGTGATTGTTTCCTGAGGGTTATAGCCGAATCAGCCGATGGCTTTGCCTTGTTGGATGTATTGCTGGCCACCAGGCTGTCCCTTGGAGGGGTGTTTTTGGGAGGAGCTGGGTTTGATACATTGCCCTTGTTGTTCATCATAATGATGGTATCCTTCCTGGGCGGTTGTTCTTTTCTGCCGGGGAGTGAAAACAGGGGCCGGCGCGTTTTTGTTACCACGGCCACCGATACTGTATCCTTTGCAGCGGCAGTTGCCGTGCGCTTCACCGGCGGTGGCTTGCTGGCCATCGTTTGCGCAGTATCGGGCGCTGGCACCTTTTCTTTGGCAATGGCCTTATTGCTATCCGGTACTGGCGGCAAAGGCTTTACAACACTGTCTTTCTTACGCGTGGTAGCAAGCTGGCTGCTGTCTGGTGCAGGCGGTAATTTAGCCGCAATGATGGCGGTATCTTTAGCAGCAGGCGCATCGGCCCGCAGGGTATCTTTTTTCTTCTCGGTAACCAGGGCCACCGGTGCTGGTTTGGGTTTGTTAACGGCATACAACACGGCCGTATCATTTACCGCATTGGCCAGCAATAACGAGAAAGCATCATTTTTTCTGCTACCTGTTATTTCAGGTTTTTTTTTTTCATCGGCGGCGGTACTCATTATCACCGACAGCGTCTGAAGGTTAAACAGTCCCCAGCCTTTGTCAGCAAAATTTTTGATGAGGTAACCGCCATCTTTATGCGTGGCCGGAATGTTAAACTGTTGTTCCGGGTAAACATTTTTAGGAAACCCAATTGTTACACTAACGGCACTGTCTGGCAGTTTGGCAAGAATAAGGTAACCGCTGTTGGTAGAACTGTATACAGCATTGTTGAACCTTGCATAGAAGGGCTGGCTGTTATCCGTTTGCAGGTAGATAAAATATTCCCGCTGGCCAAACGTTTGCAGGGTACAGAAAAACAAAAGAAACGAGGCCACCAGGTACTTCATGCAATGATAAATGGTTATTTGCCAACAAATCTACTCGAAAACAGGGATTAGCATCGCCATTTACCAATTTTTTTACAAACGGTGCGATGGCAGGCGCCTATCTTTACGGCTTTTAAATTTGACATATGATAAAACCTCTTTTGCTTAGTAGTTTGCTTGTAGCAGGCCTCATGGCAGGCGCACAAGTGCCGGCACAAAATACAACCACTGAATACCGCGCTACCAGTCCGCGCATTAACGACCTGGTGCATACAAAGCTGGATGTAAAGTTTGATTATGATAAATCTTACCTCTACGGCAAGGCATGGATTACGTTGAAACCGCATTTCTATGCTACCGATTCTCTTTCGCTGGATGCAAAAGGGATGGATATACACAAAGTGGCATTGCTGAAGGGTACAGCGCTTGCGCCCCTTAAATACAATTACGATGGCATGGTACTGCGCATTATGCTGGATAAATCATACCAGGCAAACGATCGCTACACCGTGTATATAGACTACACTTCCAAGCCCAATGAATTAAAGGTGAAGGGAAGCGAAGCCATTAAAGACGCAAAGGGCCTTTACTTTATCAATCCTAAAGGAGAAGATAAAACAAAGCCAACGCAAATCTGGACACAGGGAGAAACTGAATCCGGCTCTGTATGGTTCCCCACCATTGATAAACCTAACCAGCGTTGCACCGATGAGATTTACATGACTGTCCCGGAGAAATATGTAACGCTTAGCAATGGACTATTGGTGAGCCAGAAAAAAAATACCGATGGCACAAGAACAGATTACTGGAAAATGGACCTGCCCCATGCACCTTATCTCTTTTTTATGGGCGTAGGTGATTATGCCATCATAAAAGACAGCTACAAGGGCAAAGAGGTAAGTTATTATGTGGAGAAACCTTATGCCGGTGTTGCACGCAAAATATTTGGGCTTACCCCTGAAATGATTGCCTTCTATTCAAAAATTACTGGCGTAGATTATCCCTGGGCAAAATACAGCCAGATCACCGGGCGTGATTATGTGAGCGGTGCCATGGAAAATACTACCGCAACACTGCACACAGATGCATTGCAGCAGGATGCCCGTGAGCTGGTAGATGGTAATAAGTTTGAAGAGTATGTGGCACATGAACTGTTTCACCAATGGTTTGGTGATCTGGTGACGGCCGAAAGCTGGAGCAATCTTACCGTTAATGAATCCTTTGCCAATTACAGTGAAGTACTCTGGTACAATTACAAATATGGTAAAGACGCTGCGGAAGAAAAAAACCTGGAAGACATGCAGGGCTACCTGGCAAGTCATAGTGAAAACAAAGACCTGGTGCGTTTTCATTACGCAGACCGCGAAGATATGTTTGATGCCGTCAGCTACAACAAGGGCGGTAGAATACTGCACATGCTGCATACCTTTTTGGGCGATAGCGCCTTTTTTAAAGGACTCAACCTTTACCTCAATACCAATAAATTTAAAACCGGTGAAGCACAACAGCTGAGGCTGGCTTTTGAAGAAGTGAGCGGACTTGATCTAAACTGGTTTTTTAACCAGTGGTATTACAACAGCGGTCATCCAAAAGCAGAAATCAGTTATGCCTATGATGATGCTGCCGGAAAACTGTCTGTTATCATAAAGCAGACCCAGGAGGGAGAACAGGCTTTCCGTTTGCCCATTGCTATTGATGTATACAACGGAAAAGAAAAGGTTCGTCATAATGTATGGG
>DATJGC010000041.1:0-5959 GCA_035495345.1 Chitinophagaceae bacterium
GAAAAAGGCGTGGCATTTCTGCGATAGTACTCCACCTTAAAAGTGTTGAGTCCCTCGGTGCCCCGCATCTCTTCCAACGCTATAAAATGCCTGAGCTCGGGTGATGAAAGTTTGTCTTTCAGGTATTCATCTCTCCGCAAATCTGCCGGCGTAATGCTCAGCTTCAGGTTCATCACCGGAATTTGTTTGACGGTTTCTTTAAGGCCATCAATCTGCCGCTCCACCGCATTTTCCACCTTCCAGTTTTTATGCGCCGTATCCCATTTAATAGATTCGCCGCGCAAATTGTAATAGACTTTGTTGCCCTTGATCTTCTGTAAAAAAAAACCGCTGGATACCTTGCTGGCGGTATCGTAATAACGGATAGCCACATACGTAGTTGGGTCAGACTTTAAATAAAAAGTTGTGTTATAAGCCTGCCCGGCATAATAAGAACTGTTGTTGTCTATGTAGCGCAGCTGAAACTCGTTCTTTACAGCATTGCCTTTCGGAAACACAAACATATTGCAGTACCATAATAACAAACCCAGCAGGCAACCGCCAATAAAGTAGGGCCGCAGAAAACGCCGGTACCTGACTCCATTGGCAAGTATGGCCACTATTTCTGAGCGACCGGCCAGTTTAGAAGTAAAATAGATAACCGCAATGAATACCATTAACGGAAATATCATGGAGATGATAAAGGGTACAAACCCGAAGTAATATTTTGTAATGATATCTGCGCTGCTAAGGCCGGATTTTACAAAATCATCTGCTTTTTCACTGCTGTCTATTACAATTGAAATAACGGTTAATGCCAGAATGGTAAACACAAATGTTACCAGAAAATTTTTAATAATATAACGGTCTAAAATTTTTATCAGCATAGGTAGTTGCGGGGAACTGGCTATTGGCCAAAAATAGGTGAAAATATGTTGCGGATTCGTTATAGTAAACCCGTACACTTAATGGGTTGCAACCAAACGGCAATGCTGGCCTGTTTGCGCACTGTCTATGATGGGTTGGCAAACCCGCTAAATACGTTTATACAAGAGGGAAATAAAGAAAAATCTGCTATATTTGAACGCACCCTACAGTGCCTATTCCAAAAAAATGAGGGTGTCATTTCTTCAAAAGATGGCTGCAATGCCGGCCTGCTTTTGCAAATTATAAAATACATGAAATTAAACGCGGCCGCTGCTATCAATATCAAACACTGTTCAACACTGCCCCCGCAGCAAAATTGTTGTTGATGAAAAGAAACCATCTTACCAGCCAGCCTGCCGCCACTGCACCGCTTAGCCTTGTGGAACGTGCTAAAAAATACCGCCTGGTAATAGCCTGGTGTTTGTTACATCTTTGCGCCTTATTCTTATCTTACAAAGAAGTAAAATTTTTTAACAGCGCAGGTGAGCCGCGTACAGACAAATTCTGGCCATTTGTAAAATTTACTTATCCCTATTTTCTGCCAGATGATAATGCCACCTATTTTAAATTCAACGGTTTTTTTACGCAGTACGACTGGACGGAATGTTGCTTCTACACCGGCTCTGTTATCTTTTTTATTATACTGATGCATGTATACAGAAAATCTCAGTAGAGGCATTTGTATTATAAGCGTTGTTTCAGCACGGGTATCATTTCATTTTTCCAGCTGGTGAAATCTCCCAACAGTATATGCCGCCTGGCCTCCCCGGTAAGCCAGAGATAAAAAGAAAGATTGTGAACACTGGCAATGGTAAAAGCCAGTAACTCTTTTGCCTTAAACAGGTGCCGCAGGTAGGCCTTGCTGTAATAATTACTGGTTACAGAGGGTATGCCTTCATCAAGAACAGAAAAATCTTTTTCCCATTTTTTGTTATCAATATTGATGATGCCCTTGCTGGTAAATAGCATAGCGTTTCTGCCATTTCTGGTGGGCATTACGCAATCAAACATATCAATACCCAGTGCAATGCCTTCCAGGATATTCCAGGGAGTACCCACCCCCATGAGGTAACGTGGCTTCTGCGCCGGTAAAATACCACAGCATAAGGCACAGTATTCATACATCATTTCTTCCGGCTCTCCCACGCTTAAACCACCAATGGCATTGCCGGGTGCATTCTTAGACGCTACAAAATCTGCGGATGCAGTGCGCAAATCCGCATAGGTGCTGCCCTGCACAATCGGGAAAAGGTTCTGCGTGTACCCGTATTTATCAGGCGTGTTGTTGAAATGTGCAATGCAACGGTTAAGCCAGTTATGTGTAATGTCCATGCTCTTTCTGGCATACGCATAATCACTGGGGTATGGCGGACATTCATCAAAGGCCATAATAATATCACCGCCAATAATGCGTTGGGTATCCATTACGTTCTCCGGTGTAAAAAGGTGCTTGCTGCCGTCTATATGGCTTTGAAAAACCACTCCTTCCGCAGAAATCTTGCGGTTGGCCGCTAACGAAAAAACCTGGTAGCCACCGCTGTCTGTTAAAATAGGGCGTTTCCAGCCATTGAAACGGTGCAAGCCACCGGCGGCTTCCAGTATCTCAAGCCCGGGCCGAAGGTATAAATGATAGGTATTACCAAGAATTATCTGCGCCTTTACATCCTCCTCAAGCTGTTGCTGCGTAACCGCCTTTACACTACCCACCGTACCCACCGGCATAAACACCGGCGTGGCAATACTGCCATGGTCTGTGGTAATGGTACCGGCGCGGGCGCTAGATTGGGCATCTGTTCCTGCTAGCTGAAATTGTAATGCTGCCATAAAGCGTGCAATATAAATCCAAATACGCAATCGGCCCCGGATACCTGGGTGCTGTAAGTGCAGAAAAATAACGGGCGGAACCTTGGTCCGGCGTAAACAAACGGCGCGGAATCTTTCTATAAAATCAGCCGTCAATATGCTATTTTCGCAACCAACCCCGATGCGCTAAACCATTGATTGCATGAATTTCATTGAGCAACTGAGAATCCATATGTGGGATATTTTTGTGTATGCATTTGCCGCCGTTACCATTATACAGTTATTGTACTACGCCGGCTTCTTCCGGCATGTTGCCTTTTTTCAGCCAAAGGAAAAAACAAAATCTCAGCAGCACCCGGTAAGTGTTATTGTTTGTGCGCGTGATGAAGCCGCTAACCTTGCACACAATCTGCCTGGTGTGCTGGTACAGACCTACCCCACTACCCACGAGGTGATTGTAGTAAATGATAATAGTATTGATGAAACAAAATACCTCCTGGAAGAACTTCGTAAAACCTTTAAACACCTGCAGGTGGTGAACCTTGATTACGAAGCAAAACTGATTCCTGGTAAAAAATACCCGTTGTCCATCGGTATAAAAGAAGCCAGGCATGAAGTAGTGTTGCTAACCGATGCAGATTGTATGCCCGCCAGCGAATTCTGGATGCAAAAAATGCAGGATGCCTACACAGACGGTATTGAGATTATACTGGGTTATGGATCGTACAACAAAAAACCCGGTATGCTAAACAAGCTGATCCGTTTTGAAACATTTCATACTGCCCTGCAATACCTTTCTTATGCACTG
This sequence comes from Chitinophagaceae bacterium, assembly GCA_035495345.1. Lineage (GTDB taxonomy): Bacteria > Bacteroidota > Bacteroidia > Chitinophagales > Chitinophagaceae > JACMLD01. Next base: position 3,518 of record DATJGC010000041.1, read on the forward strand.
GCAGGTTCTCCCTATATGGGCGTGGGCCGCAACCTCTCCTATACAAAAAGATTATTTTTTCAGAACAAAGGATTTTCTGCGCTTAACCATGTTACCGGCGGCGATGACGACCTGTTTATTAATCGCGTAGCTACAAAACACAATACAGCTGTTGTTATTGACCCGGATGCTGTTACCCGTTCTGAGCCAAAAACCACCTGGTCTGATTGGATCAGGCAAAAGACAAGGCATTATTCTACCGGCAAATTTTATAAACTGCAACACCGCCTCTTACTGGGATTGTACGCCTTTACCCATTTTCTTTTTTATCCCTTGCTGCTGCTGGCGCTGATAGCCAACTGGCGCGTGGCACTGGGGTTGTTTGTTCTCCGCGCCATTGTACAGGGATGGATATTTTATAAAAGCATGGAAAAGCTCAATGAAAAAGATCTCTGGCCCTGGTGGTGGTTATTTGATATGTGGATGTTTGTGTATTATCTCATCTTTGCTCCCGCACTATGGACAAAACCCCGCAAAAACTGGAATTAATCTTAAAGTATTTTGCTGATTTTACAGAAGAGCAGCTACAGCAATTAACCGCACTGGAAGCGCTCTACACTGACTGGAACAGCAAGATCAATGTAATATCACGCAAGGATATTGACATCCTCTATGAAAAACATGTATTGCATTCTTTGAGTATTGCAGCTGCTTTTGAACCTGCTAAAGGCGCTGAGATACTTGATCTTGGTACAGGCGGCGGATTTCCCGGCATACCACTGGCGATTTTTTTTCCGGAAGTGCATTTTCACCTGGCAGACAGCATCGGCAAAAAATTAAAAGTAGTAGATGCGGTGGCAACAGCCATCGGCCTGAAAAATATTACCACCCAACATACACGCGCAGAAGACATTAAAAACAGGAAGTTTGATGCTGTGGTGTCTAGGGCCGTTGCACCCCTGGGAGATCTGTGGAGATGGTCTAAACCCCTGATAAAGAAAAGACCCGCCGGTGAAAAGACATACCTCCACGGACTTGTTTGCCTCAAAGGCGGTGATCTTGCGCAGGAGATTGCAGACAGCCGCTGCAGACCGCATATAGCAGAAATCTACGATATCTTTAAAGAAGAATATTTTAAAGACAAGTTTCTTCTACATGTTTCTGTTTAGGTCAGCTATTTCAAGTATTACCACTTTGTGGTATTGGCGAACTTCTTAAATAAACGGATCTTTGTAATATGACGATTACAGTTTGTATTGTTGACGACAATAAAGATATACGCTCGGCGCTGGAGCAAATCATTATTATGTCTGAAGGCTATCGGTTGCTGGGTAGCTTTTCAAGTGCCGAAGAAGCAATAGAGAAAATTCCTGCGTTAAGTCCGCAGGTAGTATTGATGGACATAAATCTTGGCGGCATGAGCGGCATTGAGTGTGTGCGACAGCTAAAGCCAATGCACCCGGATATACTTTACATGATGTGTACCGTGTACGAAGAAGATGAAAAAATATTTGAAGCGCTTAGTGCCGGGGCAAATGGGTATATTTTAAAAAAGACTGCACCAGGCAAATTACTGGAAGCGATAAAAGAATTAAGTGAAGGCGGTGCACCCATGAGCAGCCAGATTGCCCGCAAAGTGGTGGCGGCCTTTCGGGGTAAAACGGTAACCGAAGGCCCCGTACAGGAAGAAAAAGCCATCAACCTTTTATCAGGCCGCGAGAAAGAAATACTGGAGCATCTTTCCAAAGGATTATTGTACAAGGAAATTGCCAATAACCTGTTTATCAGTCCTGAGACCGTTAGAAAACATGTGTACCATATTTACGAGAAACTGCATGTCAATAACCGCGTGGAAGCAGTGAACAAATACTTTGGCAGATAATTCCATTGAAGCTCTTTTGTTTATCGTTTTATGCAGTAATCATAAACAATACCTGCCCTTAAATACTACTAAAGTGGTATTGTGGCATGGTCTCTTAGTCTCTACTTTTACGTTGTCAAATAGGGATGCCCTATAAACAAATACTGTAAAACCATTATACCTTACCTCCTGTCATTTACAGACTTTAGATCATCAATTGACTAGTGCTGGCTAATGCTTAAAAAATATTCAGCACGCAAAAAAACCGCTTCTATTGAAGCGGTTTTTTAATTGGATGCCTTTAGTGAGTTTTTTTGATTCGATGCTATTGCCAGACGGCTCCATCCATCACCATTTCAGTTCCAGGCGGTTGTCTTTGCGGTTAATATCAGCCATCCGGTGGCTGGGATCAATTTCTGCCGTGGTGATATCCGTCAATTTCCGGCTGGTTTCTATCACATAGCTGGGATTTGTCCAGTTCCATTCATTGTATACTTTCCGTTGCGGCGCGCCTTCCGGAGCCTTGCTGCCAAACATAAGGTTCATGGGCACATAATGCATTTCCTTGCTGCCATCTTTAAACGTTAGTTCAAGGTCAATGG
>DATJGC010000042.1:0-9384 GCA_035495345.1 Chitinophagaceae bacterium
TTACCAATCATCCATTAAAGGAGAACTATGAAAAAATAGTGATCCGCTGCTCCTTTGGTATCATCAACGCCGGAAGAAATTCTGCTTAACCATACCAGTAAGCCTGAAAAATAACAAAAGACGATGCGATCAATTTTCGCATCGTCTTTTGCATGTTTATAAAATCATCCCGTGTTTTTATTTATTGGTATAAGCCACGCGCCAGATCTTATTGCTTTTATCATCTGCCACCAGTAAAGATCCATCGGCCAGCATGATGACGCCTACGGGGCGGCCGCGTACTTTTTCATGCTGCAGGTCTTTTACAAAACCGGTAAGAAAATCTTCCGGCTCTCCGGAGGGCTTTCCGTTTTTAAAAGGAACAAAAACTACTTTATAGCCGCTCAATACAGAGCGGTTCCAGGAACCATGCTGTGCAATAAATGCCCCATTCTGGTATTTTTCCGGAAAGCTCATTCCCGTGTAAAATGCCAGTCCCAGTGAAGCGGTATGTGCACCGAGCGGTACATCGGGCACCAATGCTTTCTTAACAAGATCAGGTCTTTTCTCTTTAATGCGCGGGTCTACATGGTCGCCAAAATAGGAGTATGGCCATCCGTAGAAACCATCTTCTTTTACGCTGGTCAGGTAATCGGGTACCAAATCATCGCCCAGTTCATCACGTTCATTAACGGCTGCATACAACGTATTGGTGCCTGGTGCCCAGCCCATGCCCACGGGGTTGCGTAAGCCGCTGGCAAATATGCGCAGGCCGGTACCATCAGGCTTTACTTCAAGTATGCATGCGCGGTTGATTTCCTTATCCATTCCTTTTTCTGCCGCATTATCGCCCGAGCCTACACCAATATAAATTTTTGATTCGTCTTTACTCGCAATGATATTGCGCGTCCAGTGACGGTTTACTTTACCGGCAGGCAGGTCTATTACTTTATCCGGTTTGGCGGTCATGGTGAGATCGCCTGGCTGGTAGGGGAAGCGAATCAGCGCATTCTGGTTGCCTACATAGAGGTAATTGCCCAGCACCAGCATACCAAAGGGCGCATCCAAATGCTCAGTAATAAATGGTTGGCGAAGGTCAGGGTGGCCATCGTGGTCAGTATCGCGCAGCAAAGTAATACGGTTGGCACTCTTGCGCAAATTGTTGGCCTTGTTGGCACCTACCAGGGGAGCGCCAATTCTTTGCAACAAAGTATGTTTGCCATTAGATTCTGCTACCAATACATCTCCATTGGGTGTTTGGTACAACCAGCGTGGGTTTTCAAAACCATCTGCATACAATGTAACGGTAAACCCCGGAGGCGCCACCGGTTTTTCACCGTCATCCCAACCAACTACATTGCTGAAATTCATAGAAGATTTTGTGGCATGCGGCGGCGGCAGGGTATCTGCTTTTTGTCCTAACGAAACAGTAGAAATCGAAAATAAAAGAAATGAAATGCTGGTAATGGCTTTCATAAAGAAACAGTTGATGAATGACATGCTGATTTCTTAAACAAAAGCTATGCCCGCGCGTGTGAGATGATTTTAAAACTGCAGACCAACCTGTTTTTGGCAATTGATGTATCTTGTAGCGCAAAGCGGGTGGATGTTGTGCTGGATGGCTACAGATGCCGGGACCAACAGCTCGCTTTACGGCAACTCTTGCTCAACAGCTTATTTACCTAACGATTACAAAAAAAATATCAGCATATGGTTTTTACAGACGCTACTACGGCAGACATCGATACTATAATGCAGCAGTCATGGAAGGCATTTAAACAATACCGCAAGTATTCACTACAACAGCGTGCGGCCTTTATGCGTGCCATTGCGGTTGAACTGGAACAGGCGGGCGATGCGCTGATACAGACCGCCATGCAGGAGACCAACCTGCCTGAGGCAAGACTGCGCGGCGAGCGCGCACGCACTATCTTTCAACTGAATAGTTATGCAGACGCCTGCGTGAAAGGGGAGTGGCTGGAAGCGCGCATTGATACGGCCATACCCGGCAAAACGCCTCCCAAGCCTGATATCCGCAAAATGCTGGTCCCCCTCGGACCGGTGGTTGTTTTTGGTGCCAGCAATTTTCCCTTTGCGTATTCAACGGCCGGCGGAGATACGGCCTGTGCATTGGCAGCCGGTTGCCCCGTCATTGTAAAAGCGCACCCTGCTCATATACAAACTTCGGAAATGGTGGCCGCTGCTATTCTCAAAGCTGCAACAGCCTGCAGAATGCCTGAAGGCATATTTTCGCATGTGCATGGCAGTGGGTTTGAAGTTGGCAAGGCACTGGTGACGCATCCTTATACAAAAGCGGTAGGTTTTACCGGTTCTACCTCGGGTGGCAAGCAATTGTTTGAGTGGGGCAACCAGCGGCCTGTGCCCATACCCGTTTTTGCTGAAATGGGCAGCATTAATCCTGTATTCCTGCTGCCGGAAAAACTTCAATCATCCGCCACCGAAATTGCTAAAATGTACGCAGGTTCCATCACGCTGGGGGTTGGGCAATTCTGTACCAATCCGGGTCTTATCATTGGCATTGAAAGCGAAGCACTACAACAATTCATTGCCGCACTGGGCCAGGAAATTCAACAGGTAGCACCGGCAAAAATGCTGCACCCGGGTATTGCCAAAGCATTCAATGAAAAAAAGGCCACGGCATTGGCACAGGCAGACGTTACCACTGTGGCTGTTGCAGCCGTAAAAGAAAAAGAAAATGAGGGCGCGGCCTCTATTGCGTCCGCCAGCGGAAACGCCTTCTTAAATAACCCTGTATTGCACCAGGAAGTCTTTGGTCCGTACTCCATTGTGGTACGCTGCCATTCAAAAGAGGAAATGTTAGAGGTAGTGCAACATTTGGAAGGGCAATTGACCGCTACACTGATGGCGAGCGACAATGATATCATTCAACATGATGAACTGGTGGAAGAAATCAAAAACATCTGTGGAAGGTGCATCGTCAACAGCGTGCCCACCGGCGTTGAAGTATGCCTGAGTATGCAGCATGGAGGTCCGTACCCGGCTACCACAGACGCCAGGTTTACTTCAGTAGGGGCAGACGGTATCAAACGGTTTGCAAGACCGGTGGCTTTCCAGAACTGGAGCAATGCTTTGCTGCCGGATGAATTGAAAGATGAAAACCCGCTGGCTATCTGGAGAACGGTAGACAACGAGGTGACGAAAGGGGTGGTGGCGAGGGGCTAAAAGCTAAGAGAACAAAGAGGGGAAAGAGAGAAAAGAGCTAAGAGAACAAAGAGGGGAAAGAGAGAAAAGAGCTAAGAGAACAAAGAGAGGAAAGAGAGAAAAGAGCTAAGAGAACAAAGAGGAAAAAGAGAAAAAGAGCCAGGAGAGAAAAGAGGCGAAAACTTTCGGTTGTGCATGACCGATAGTAGAAGGGGTAGTGCTGTTGCAATTAGCTGTTTGCTACGGCGGGCTTGCGCAAGCTGGCGAAGCAAAACCAGGTAGTAACAAGTGCGGAAGCCGCAAAATAGATCAGCAGCAGGTAACGTATACTGCCAGACAGGCTGGAAGCGCCAAACCAATCGCCGGTACTGTAAATAATGCCGATGCCGCATAAAGCCTTGGCCAGTTCCCAGGCAAAAGCATAGCGGTTGCCATCCATCAATTCTGTGAGGGCATACACATACAAAAAGATAAACGCACCATAGACAAACATGCCAGGGCTGCCAATGACCGCGATATGACTAAACAGCCAGGTCACCAGTAAGAGAAGTATAATCATCTGGCACCAGATCCAGGCAGCAAAACCCTTTGACGGATGGCCTGCATTGTATTTGTCAAACTGGTATACATCTTCAATCGCATAGACAGGATAGGCAGTCTTTACATCTTCTGGTCGCCAGCCTGTGGGCATAAACCAGATGCGCGCTTTATCCTGCCAGCGCTTTGTATGCCAGGCATCTTTTATCAGCAGCCAGAGATGCATATAGTTAATCTTCACCGGGTTCCAGGTGCGCGCGGGCCTTGTAATGCCGTACACCGGTTGTACATCCGCCAGTTCAGGCTGAAAAGAACCAAACAACTTATCCCAGATAATAAAGATCTGGCCATAGTTTTTGTCGATGTATTCTTTGTTGATGGCATGGTGCACGCGGTGGTGAGAGGGTGTTACAATGATATGCTCCAGCCAGCCCATTTTGTTGATATGCTGTGTATGGTACCAGAACTGCGCAAAAAGATGCAGCGGTGCCACTACGGCAATCACATTGGCGGGTACACCCAGCAGTGCCGCCGGTAATAAAAAAATGATAAACAATTTTGTAATGGCTGCAATGCTTTGCCTGAGCGCGCAGGCAAGGTTAAACTCCTCGCTGCTATGGTGTATGATATGGCCGTTCCAGAAAAAATTAACCACGTGCTGTACGCGGTGCGTCCAGTAACCGGCAAAGTCGAGCGCAATAAACGCCAGCAGGTATACAACAAACGAAGACTGGATATGCATCAACGCAAAATGGCTGACCATCCATTGGTAAGATATCAGTGCAATGCTAAGTCCAAGTACATCCTTGGTTACATTGGTAACCCCTGAGCTAAGACTGCTGATCATATCCATGGTACGCACCGTATCGCGCCCTCTTCTCCAGCCCCAGTATTTTTCAAATAACACCAGTGCCAGAAAAACAGGCATCGCAATCACGAGTATTTTACCGTAAGCTTCCAAGGTAGTTCTTAGTTCTTAGTTCCTAGTTCTTAGTTATTTTGCTTTGATGTAGTTTTCAGTTCTTTTGCTTTGCCTGTTTCACGCAGCGCAACAGCGAAGCGGCGAACGCGGAGCAAGAGGAAGGCCGCTATACGAGGTCTTCGACTTCGAAGGCCGCGCAAGATAACCGAAGTCTTGCAAGAGCTTGGTCTTGTAATAACATGCTTAGACTTCGGTTATCTATTCTCGGCAAAAGCCTTTTGACTTTTTACTTTTGACTTTTCTTCAAACAAAATACAACTTTAAAATAATCCTTCCCCAACTATATTTGCACTTGCAACAAAAAAGGGTGCATGAAAGCAATCGTAATTGGCGGGGGTATCATCGGCCTGAGTTCTGCCTTCTACCTGCAAGAGGCGGGGTGGACGGTTACCGTACTCGACAAAGAAGATTTCCTCAACAACTGCTCTTATGGGAATGCCGGTTATGTTTGTCCCAGCCATTTTATCCCCATGGCTACGCCGGGTATTGTAAAACAAGGACTTAAATGGATGTTCAACGCACAAAGCCCTTTTTATGTGCAACCCCGACTGAATGCCGCGCTCATAGACTGGGGACTGAAATTTATGCGCAGTGCCACGCCTGAAAAAGTGGAAGCCGCCGCCGTTCCGCTACGCGATATCGCCATTATCAGCCAGCAGGAATATGAAAAATGGGCCGCCATTCCTTCCTTTGATTTTGCGTACCAGCACAAGGGATTGCTGGAGATTTTCCAGACCGAAAAAGTGGCAGAACACGCCGCGCATACCGTACATAAAGGACAAGAACTGGGCCTCGACGTAAGCCTGCTCAACTATAAAGAGCTGCAGGCCATGGAACCCCAAACAAAGATCAACGGGCTGGGCGCTATCTATTTCAAGTGCGACGCCCATTTGTATCCTAATAAATTAATGAAGGGCCTGCTGGCATTGCTGAAAGAACGCGGCGTGCAACTCATTGGCGGAGCGGCCGTCACCAGCTTTGAAACCAGTAATGGGCGGATCAGCAAGGTGCTAACAGGCCAGCAAACCCATGAAGCAGACACCGTGGTGATGGCCACGGGTTCCTGGAGTAGGGAAATGGCCGCGCTACTGCAAACAAAAATACCATTGATGCCCGGCAGGGGTTATTCCATTACACTGGAAAATGCTCCCTACAAAATGAACTATCCTGCCATACTGGTAGAAGGCCGCACGGCGGTAACGCCCATGGATGGCAACAAGATTCGTTTTGGTGGTACCATGGAAATTACTTCTACCAGCACTCCACCACGCATGAACCGCGTGCAGGGTATCCTCAATGCTGTGAAACGTTTTCTTCCCGAGTTTGATATACCGATGCCCGCGCCAGACAAAGTGTGGTATGGCTACCGTCCCTGCTCGGCAGATGGATTGCCTTATATTGGCAGAACCAAAAAATGGAAGAACCTGGTAGTGGCTACAGGGCATTCAATGCTTGGCCTCAGCCTGGGTGCTGGTACCGGAAAAATAGTGAGCGAGCTGGTAAATGAAAAACCGCCCAGCATGGATATACAGCCTTTTGCGGTAGAGCGCTTTGATTGATCACCAACAACGATAAAAACCAACTATATGCATAAATCCCTTCTGCTATTGCTGCTCACAACGGCCTGTCTTGCTTCACAAAAGAACTTCGCCCAATCTCATACCCTCACCAAGATCTGGCAGTCAGACACCTTGTTGAAAGTACCTGAATCTGTTTTGTTTGATGGCAATGCCAAACTCCTCTATGTATCAAACATAGATGGCCAGCCCTGGGAGAAAGATGGCAGGGGTTCTATTGGCAAGGTTGCACTGGATGGTAAAATAATCAATGCTGCATGGGTAACCGGGCTGGATGCGCCTAAAGGAATGGGTCATTACAAAAACAATCTTTATGTGGCAGACATGGACAACGTTGTGGTAATTGATATTGCCGCCGGAAAAATTGCTACAAAAATAAATGTGCCCGGTGCAGAAGGATTGAACGATGTATCGGTTGACAAAAAAGGCGTAGTGTATGTGACCGATTCAAAAGCCGGTAAGATATACAGCCTGGTAGATAACAAGCCATCACTGATGGTGCAGGATCTTAAAGGATTGAACGGTGTACTGGCTGTAGACAATGAGCTGTATGCTGTGGCAGCCGGTGCCTTAATGAAAATAGGGGCTGATAAAAAACCGGTACCTGTTGCCCAGGGCATGGAACCCGCCACCGATGGAATTGAAAAGGTTGCTGCCAATGAATTTTTGGTATCTGTATGGAATGGCGTTATCTATTACGTAAAAGCCGGCGCCACACCACAAGTACTCCTAGATACGCGTGAACAAAAAAGCAATACCGCAGATATTGGTTACGATGCTGCAACGCGCACTGTTTATGTGCCAACGTTCTTTAAGAACTGCATTGTTGCTTACAGGCTCCAATAATCTGCAGGGTAGATTGCCTTTTGCATGCTACATTTGATTGACCAATGCATTGCGTTTGCCGGCTGTTGTAAAGCCGGCTTGCTGCTGCGTTTACATTCTTACTATGAACTGTACTTCTAACCGTTTACCGTATAGTGCAACTGGCTACTTCTCAAAAATTATTACTGATTACCTGCAGCAACATCCAGACCTGGCACCCTTTTACCAGCACCGTCCAGATTTCAGCGGTATGGAGGCGGTCATAAAAGAACGGCAACTGTTTCCGCAACAACGTGCCGTACTGGTGTCTGCCCTGCAGGATCAATATGCCACGCTAAACTCCACCCAGGCGGTAAAGGATAATATTCAGCTGCTGGCCAATAACAACACGTTTACCATTACCACGGCGCATCAGCCGGTGATATTTACCGGCACACTCTTTTTCATTTATAAAATATTGCACGTTATAAAACTGGCAGAAGCCTGTAAACAGCGCTGGCCGCAATACAATTTTGTGCCCCTGTTTTATATGGGCAGTGAAGATGCAGATTTGGATGAACTGGGCAGCATCTGGCTGAACAATGAAAAGATTACCTGGGATACCAGGCAAACTGGCGCCGTAGGCAGAATGAAAACCAGTGGTCTCCAGAAAATTATCACGCGCATAGAAGGAGAACTCTCTGTACAGCCACATGGCCCTGCACTGATACAGTTGCTGAAAGAATGCTATCTGCAGCAGCCAGACATACAATCCGCCACGCTGCAACTGGTAGATGCGCTGTTTAACCGCTATGGATTGGTGGTGCTGATACCAGACAATCCCCGGCTTAAAACCTTGCTGCAACCGGTATTTGAGGATGATCTGTTTCATCAAACGGCTTCACAGCTGGCGGCGCGTAGTATTGAAAGCCTTGGCAAACATTATAAAGTGCAGGCGCATCCGCGTGCCATCAATCTTTTTTACCTGAAAGATGATATCCGTGAGCGAATAGAAAAGAACGGAGAACACTGGGAAGTAGTAGGCAAGAACATTCGCTTTAACCAGGAGGAGCTGCTGCAGGAACTTGCGCAACACCCCGAGCGGTTCAGCCCGAATGTAATCCTGCGCGGCCTGTACCAGGAAACCATTTTACCCAATATCGCCTTTGTTGGCGGAGGAGGAGAACTGGCTTACTGGCTTGAGCTCAAAGCTATCTTTACCCATTATAAAGTTCCCTACCCGGTGTTGCTGCTCAGAAATTCTTTTCTGGTGGTGGAAAAAAAATGGCAGGAGAAGATTGCCCGTCTCGGTTTTTGTGCAGAAGATTTCTTCAAGCCGGCGCAAATATTATTATCGTCCCTGGTGTCTAGAGGCAAGGGAGACCTGCTGCAATTAGAGCAGGAACTGGAGGAAGTAAAAAAATTCTATGGCCAGTTAAAGGAGAAAGCCGGCAAGATAGACAGCACGCTGGAGAAACACATAGAGGCTTTGCGTGCTAAAGCCACCCGTCCGTTGTATGAACTGGAGAAAAAAATGTTGCGGGCAGAAAAGCGTAAGTACAATGATGAGTCGCGCCAGTTGCAGGCCATAAAATCGGCGCTTTTTCCCATGAACAGCCTCCAGGAGCGTATAGAAAATTTTATGCCCTATTATGCCAAATGGGGCCCGGCATTCATCGATAGCCTTTATGAGCAATCACTGACCACCGAACAGGAATTTTTTATTTTGTACGAGGACGGCGCGGCTTAACCCCAACCCAGCCAGATTTTAAAGAGATAGGTCTTGCCCAGATCATTATCGGCCACCAGTTGCAGTTTTATGCTATGGTCTTTGGCAGACTGTACGCAAACTGATTCAATCTTATAGCCTTTAAACTGTTCGTTCTCTGCAGAAAGATCTATCAGCTGGTTGATCTTTATTTTACCTTTTTCACGACCAATTTTACGGTAAAGGTTTTCAATAACACCCAGGTAGCTCTTGCCAATGGGACCGTCGTCTACCGCGTTGGGCGTATCTTCTGTAGAAATAGTGAGAAACAAATCTTCATGCTTGTCTGAGTAGGTAAGGCCCGATACACCCAGTTTGCCGGGTGTAAGGTGTACGTTTTCAAAATCGAGGGCAATGGTTTGCAGCATGGCTTTCTCCTGGTCTTTCCAGAAATCAGGTTTGGTAATAATCAGCTGGTTGCTGGGGAAGGTGCTGTTGCCGCGGTTTACCAGCACCAGGTAATCATACACTTCTGCAATGCCTTCAATATTCAGTGAGGCGATACCCGTTGCTTTTATGCGGTTATAGAATACAGTGAGATCAAGTGGTTTCAG
>DATJGC010000043.1:0-14178 GCA_035495345.1 Chitinophagaceae bacterium
ATGAGCATGGTAGGCAGGTAAATCATGAATTTACCAATGATACCCGGCCAGAACATCAGCGGAAAGAATGGCGCCAGCATGGTAAGTGTACCCGCCAGTACCGGAACAAACACTTCTCCCGCTGCCATGCGTGCTGCAATGGAGGCGCTAAACTTGCCCTGCCCCTGGGTAAAAATGCGGTGCGTATTTTCAATTACCACAATGGCATCATCTACTATAATGCCCAGGCCAAACAGCAACGCAAACAGTACCATGAAGTTGAGCGTTACATGAGAGCCGATGATGAGGTCTGCCGCCGGTAGAAAGAGGAAGGCCACAAACATACTGAGTGGTACCGAGAGCGCCACAAAGAAGGCATTGGTAACCCCCATAAAGAACATCAGTACTATCAACACCAGTAAGAAGCCAATTACAATGGAGTTTACCAGGTCTTTGAACGATGCCCTTGTCTTAATACTCTGGTCGCCGGTAACAACAGCCTTTAAATCTTTGGGATACAAAACACCACGTGATTCTTCTACCGTCTTCTGCACGGCTTCACTTGTTTCTATCAGGTTTTCTCCACTGCGTTTGATGATATTGAGTGTTACCACGTTTTTACCATCCAGCCGTGCATAACTTTCTCGCTCTTTGGTAGTATCCTTAATAGTGGCAATATCTTTCAGGTAAATGGGCCCACCACCGGTGTTGCGTACCAGTATCTGTGAAATATCGTTGGCTGTTTTTAATTGTCCTTTCAGCTGCAGTGTGCGTTTCATATTGCCCACATCCAGCAAACCACCGGAGATATCCATGTTTTCACTGGCTACCGCATTGCTGATATCATTGAAAGTAACACCCGCAGACTGCATGCGGAAATTATCTACGTTTATCTGGAACTCACGTTCTGGTGCACCCACCACATCTATACGGTTAATCTGCGGAAGATCTTCCAACCGATCTTTCAGATCATCAGAAAACTTTTTAAGTTTTGGAAGGTCGTAATCACCACTCAGGTTTACATACATGATGGGCTGATCACTGAGGTTGACTTCAAGGGCGGTAGGCTCCTGTGTAAGATCTGTTGGCAGATCCTGCTTGGCTTTGTCAATAGCGTCCTTTACCTTCTGCAGGCCTATTTCTGTTTTTACATCTGTATCAAATTCTACAATGATGGCAGAGTAATCCTGCTGTGAGGTACTTGTGAATTTTTTGATCTTTGCACCGGTAATACCCTTGATCTGTTTTTCAATGGGCCTTGTTACCAGGTTCTCCATGTCTTTTGGAGAGTTACCTACATAGATCGTTTGCACATAAATAGTAGGTATTACTATTTCAGGGAATTGCTCCTTGGGCAGCGTAACAAACTGGAAGATGCCAATAAGGCTTACAAATACCATGGCCAGGTAAATGAAGACCTTATTGTTGATACTCCAGGTGGTAGGAGCAAATTCCTTTATTTTATCTTTAATATTTTCTAATGAGCTCATTAAAGTGGATTTAAATTTTGTCTTCTGCTATTAGTTATTGGTTCTTCTGTACTTATTTCACCAGGGTAATATCACCTGCCTTAGCTGCACTAATCATCGCTCTTTCCTGCCTGATTTATTTTGCATCGGTTGTCAGCAACTGACCTTCATACAGGCTTTGGTAGCCATCTGTTACCACTAAATCACCGGGCTGCAAACCACTTTTGATCTCCATCTTATCGCCATAGAACTGTCCAATTACCACGGTCTTCTTGCGGGCAATGGTTTTGCCGTTTTCTTTTACCGCCGTCATTACAAATTTTCCTTTCTCATCACTCTGCACGGTGTTTACCGGCACAGTAATGCTGTTATTGATATTGTAATCCTGTATTCTTACCATGGCAATCTGGTTGGGGCGCAGGTCGGCACTTTGCGGCAGTTTTGCTTCCACAAAAAAGCTGCGGTTTACCGGGTCAATTGATTTGCCGGTTACGGTTACTGTTGCGTCAATGGTTTTATTAAGGTCTGGCAGGGTAACCTTCACTTTGCTGCCAACGTTTACTTTACCGAGATAATTTTCGGGCACGTTTACAGTAGCTTTAAGGTTGCTGTTATTTACAATGGAAATTTGTGGCGTGGTACCCTGTACACCGGTAAATACTTCACCTACGCGTATGTTTACAATTTCTGCCACACCGTCTACATCACTTACCACGTTGGTAAAGGAAAGTTGCTCCTGGGTCAGTTTTAAAGATTCCTGAGCGCTCTTCAACTGGTTCTCTATATTCTGTACATTGTTTTTTGCGTTGATCAGCTGTACTTCGGTACCAATCTTTTGATCCCAAAGATTTTTCTGACGCTGGTAGAGGTCTTGTGCATAAGACAACTGAGTCTTTATGTTTTCGATACCCTGGCGGGCGGTTACCAGGTTCTGGCGTGCAATGGCATCATCCAGTTTCAGCAGCAGCTGGCCCTTTCTCACGCGGTCTCCTCTTTTTACCAAAACCTGCTTCACCACACCACCGGTTCCGTTGCGCGGCGCTATGTAAGAAATATTTTGTGATTCTACCTTGCCCTGCAGGTCTATAAAGTGGGTAAAATCTGACGGCGCAACGGCTTCAATGGTTACCAGCTTTGGCTTTTCTGCCTTGGCAGCGGCGGTATCCATCTTGTTGATGTCTGCTTCCAGTTTCTTCTGTTCTTCTTTCAGTTTCTCCAGTTGCGCTTTCTTATCATTCAGCGTTGCGTTACTGTCTTTGGAGCTGCTGCCGCAGGCTGCCAGCATTAGTAAAAATGCGGCCGCAAAGGAAGCACGTACAATTCGTTTCATATAATTAAAGTTTGTAGTCATGGCTGGTTATTTAAAGTTTTCCGGTTGCTTTTAAGTAGTCAATTTTGGCGATGATGGCATCATACACCGCGCCGATATAATTGGTTTGTGCCTGTTTAAGATCTGCCTGGGCGGTAGTTATTTCCGTGTTGGAGCCTGTACCTATTTCATATTTTTTCTTTGTCTGCTCGTACACGGTTTCAGCCAGCTCCATATTTTTTTTCTGGTAATCAAGTGTGGTAACAGCTACTGCAAAATTTGCCTTTGCATTCATTGCTTCCTGGTCTATCTGGTTCTTGAGATTGTCTAGCTGGTTTTGTGTTTGCAATAATTGTATTCTTGCCTGTTCAATTCTGGCCTTGGTGGCAAAGCCCCTGAATATTGGCACAGACATTCTTACGCTGATGGCAGAGATATTGTACCAGTCGCCCTTGCCAAAGAAATCAAACTTGTTGCGCTGCGCGCTCTTGTAGTAATTGCCCGATAAACTAAACGTTGGTATCTGGCTGAGCTGGTAGCGTTTTACATTAAACTCATTCAGCTTTTTGCCCAGTTCTGCATATTGATAGTCTTTACGGTCTTTGTAGTTGTAATCGCCCAGGGCAAGAATACCTTCCTTTATCTGGTTTTCATCCAGTGTATCTGTAAGTACCAGCGAGTCTTTTACGGGCATGCCCATCAAAACCTTTAAACCGGTATAGCCTGTTGCAATGTTGTTAAGGGCTTTCAGCTTTTCAGTGTTCAGGTTGGCCGATTGCACTTCTACTTTGTTTACATCCAGCTGTTCTGCAAATCCGTTCTTGTACAATTCCCTGGTGTCATGTGCAAGTTTTGCAATACGGGCAATATTTTCATCCAGCAGTGCTATCTGGGTTCTGCCCACCAGCAACTGGTAATAGACTTTATAGATATTACTGCGTATAGTCTCGTCCGTTACTTCGGCATATTTTTCCTGGTAGGCAATGGAAGTACTGCGTGCTTTTAAACCAATAAACACCTGTCCGTCAAACAACAACTGGCTAAGGTCTACCCCTGCACTGGCATTGAACTTGGTGCCAAACTGCGCGGCAATATTGCCAAAATCATTGGGCATGGTAATAGGGTTGCCGCTGCCATCTTTTACACTCTGGTCAATCAGTACCTGGTATACAGAGGGCGAGATAAAGTTTGGAATTACCTGGGTGGCCACATATGGGTTGTAAGTACCGCTTACAGAGCCGGACAACTGTGGGTAGGCCGCAGCGGTGATTTCCCTGTTTTGCTGGCGCTGCAGCTGGATATTCAGCAGTGTATTTTTTACCTGCAGGTTATTCTTTTTGGCGTAGTCAATGGCCTGCTGAATAGTAAACTGGTGTGTTTCCTGTGCCAGGGCCGGCAAGCCCAGTGCTATCAACCCAATCCATGCTATTATCTTATTTAATCTTTGCATCACTTTCTGTTTTTTTGGTTCTTTCTTGTTTATATTTTAAAATCAGTTTGTACCCTTTCATATTTACCAGTCCAAACAAATAATGAAGTATAATTTCTTCTTCAATTTCTGCCAGGTTGTGTTTCACCTTGGCCTGGAATACCGGGTTCAGCGGAAGCATCACCATTTCTACCCGGTAGCGTGATATGATGTCTATATTGATATCGCTTCGGTACAAATCTTCTTTGATGCCACGAATCAGGTTTTCACGGATGACGTTGTACAGGTAATCGTTTTTATGTTTTAGAAATTTCTGGAAAGCCCGCGGGTGGTACTTTTCCATATCATAGAGAACGGAGGGGTTCATGGTCCGGAACATCTCCAGCACCATGTCCATGGCCAGAAAAAGTTCATGCACCGCGTTCTCAGACTGGTTCATGTCTGCCTGGCAGCACATTTCATTGTGATGAATTTCATCGTTGATCACGTATTCTACCAGCTCATCTTTATCTGCATAGAACTGGTAAATGGTTTTCTTACTCATTCCCAGCTGGTTAGCAATATCATCCATGCTCACACTGCGTATGCCATACCTTTTAAAAAGATCCGTGGCCTGTATTTTTATGCGCTCTTTGTTGTCTATATCTGTCATAATCGGGGCACAAAACTATGGAAACTATTTTTGTTACCAAAGTTTCCAGGCCTGTTTTTTTTACCATTCATCCCAAACAGGCTAACATACATTCGCTAAGGTTTACGATAAAAAAAGTTCGCAAAAGCGCTGTACCAGCCTTATTGCCAACAAGATGAGAATGGGTAAAGTGACATTTTTATGTGAACTTTGCCGCTCAACCTCTTTATACCAACATTTATGAGTTTATCGGCCCGGAATGAGTGGCGCTGGCGCAAAGTGTTACAATACCTTATCCAGGGCCTGCTGGTAACTGCGCCGGTGGCCATTACCATTTACCTTATTTACTGGTTTGTTTCATCGGTAGACAGCTGGCTGCCCATTTTTACTGTGAAAGACGTAGACGGGCGTATCATCAACAAAAACTACGGGCTTGGCTTTGTGGTCATCATTGTTGCCCTGATTGTCATTGGGTTTCTGAGCTCTAATTTCTTGACCAGTAGAATCTTCAGCCTGTTCGATAGCTGGCTGGAACGAACACCCGGCGTAAAATTTATCTATTCTTCCGTAAAAGATTTTTTTGAGGCATTTGCGGGCAATAAACGCAAGTTTAAAAAAGCTGTACTGGTAAGTATTTTTCAGCCAGATGTATTTCAGCTGGGGTTTATTACAGATGAAGATGCCAGTGAGTTTGGACTGATAGATTATGTTTCCGTATACGTGCCCAATAGCTACGCCGTTACCGGCCAGCTCTACATGGTGCCCAAAGACAAAGTCCGTATACTGCATGATATCAGCTCAGCCGATGTATTAAAGTACGCCATCAGCGGTGGCGTTGCAGAAGTAGAAGACGACAAACACGGGGCTTAGGTCAGTTCTTAGTTCCTAGTTCGTTTGCTTTAACAGTTTTCAGTTTTTAGTTTGCAGTTTTCAGTTCCTTTGCTTTAACAGTTTTCAGTTTTTTAGTTTGCGGTTTTTAGTTCTTTTGCTTTGAACAGTTTGCAGTTTTTTGTTCTTTTGCTTAGCAATAGTATTTTGAATTTCGAATTGTTTTCGCAGCAAAAGCTTTTTGACTTTTTACTTTTTACTTTTGAATTGTTTTAGCAGCAAAAGCTTTTTGACTTTTGAATTTTTACTTTTGAATTCCCTAATCGCAAGAACATAGTCCCACTTATTATTTCTTCACCCTTAGACCTTGGACTATGTTCAGAAAAATTTGCATGCCCCTCTTGCTCCTGCTTTGTACGCAACCCGCTTATTGCTGGGGATTCTACGCACACAAACAGATTAATTATTACGCCGTTTTCTTGTTGCCGCCGGAAATGCTCAGCTTCTACAAAGCCAATATCGGTTTTCTCTCAGAACACGCGGTAGACCCAGACAAAAGAAGGTATATGCTCAGCGCAGAAGCGCCCCGTCACTACATTGATATTGATCATTATGGCAAAGATGCCCGGCAACGCCTGCCAAAGCGCTGGGATAGTGCGGTGGCATTGCTTACCGCAGACACATTGCAACGCCACGGTATTGTGCCCTGGTGGATACAAACCATGCTACAAAGACTTACCGCCGCCTTTAAAGAAAAAGATGCTGCCAAAATCTTAAAGCTTTCAGCAGACATTGGCCACTACATTGCAGATGCACATGTACCCCTGCACGCCAGCAGCAACCATAACGGTCAGCTTACCGGGCAAACAGGCATTCATGGCTTCTGGGAAAGCAGGCTGCCAGAACTGCTGGCAGAAAAAGAGTGGGATTTTTTTATTGGCCGGGCAGACTACCTGCCCCACCCCGCCAGCTTCATCTGGCAGCGCGTGTATGAAAGTGCGGCCGCGGCAGACACGGTACTAAGCCTGGAAAAACAATTGTCTGCCAGTACCGGTACAGATCAACGCTTTGCGTTTGAAGAAAGAAATGGCCTGTTGGTAAGACAATATGCCAGCGGGTACAGTCGCGCCTACAACAGCCTTTTAAAAGGTATGGTAGAGCGAAGAATGCGGCAATCTATCTATGGCGTTGCCTCATTCTGGTACACGGCCTGGGTAAATGCAGGCCAGCCCAACCTGCGTGGCCTTACCGGTCAGATCTTTAGCACGGCAGATGAAAAAGAATTTGCAGAAATGGAGCTGCACTGGAAGCAGCGGCCGGCAGCAGCAGATGCACACGATAACTAGGCGCGCCGCCATTTACATTTTGAGCCTCAAACAGTTGTTATCAATAAAGATTGCCTTGTGCATCCCGGCCATCCACTGTTTTTATTTACCTTTGCGCCATTCATTTTAAAATACATTCCTGTTGTGATGCACAATTTCAATTCCGGTCCCAGTGTTCTGCCCAAAGAAGTGTTTGAACAGGCCAGCCAGGCCATACTGAATTTCAACAACACCGGTCTTTCCATTCTTGAAATAGGGCACCGCACCAGCTGGTTCCAGGACGTAATGGATGAAGCGGTGGCACTTACCAAAGAATTGATGAACCTGGATGGAGAACATGAAGTGTTGTTCTTGCATGGCGGTGCTTCCACGCAGTTTTTCCAGGTACCCATGAACCTGCTCGACGAAAAAGGATCCGCTGCTTATCTAGACTGCGGCACCTGGGGTACCAAGGCCATTAAAGAAGCAAAAATTTTTGGCGATGTAACCACGGTGGCGTCTTCTAAAGACAAGGACTACACCTACATACCCAAGGGTTATACCATACCAGACAATGCCCATTATTTTCATTACACCACCAATAATACCATTGAAGGCACGCAAATGCATGCCATTCCTGATACTACCGTACCCCTGGTGGCAGATATGAGCAGTGATATCCTGAGCCGCCCCATGGATTACAACCGTTTTTCTTTAATATATGCCGGTGCGCAAAAAAATGTGGGTGCCGCGGGGGTAAACCTGGTGCTGGTAAAAAAAGACATTCTCGGAAAAGTAAGCAGGAAGCTTCCTTCCATGATGGATTACCGCGTTCATATCGAAAACGGTTCCATGCTGAACACGCCACCGGTTTTTGCAGTCTATGTATGCATGCTCACGCTTCGCTGGTTAAAAAAACAGGGCGGCGTACCCGCTATTGCAAAGTTAAATGAGGCAAAGACCAGCCTGCTGTATGAAACCCTTGATGCATTGCCCGTCTTTACACCCAAGGTAGCCAGGGAAGACCGCAGTATGATGAACGTTGTTTGGATAATGAAAGACGCCGCACTGGAAAAAGAATTCCTGGCAACCTGCAAAGAAAACGGCATGGTAGGCATCAAAGGACACCGCAGCGTGGGTGGGTTTCGTGCATCGCTGTACAATGCCCTCAGCATTGATAGCGTACGCGCCCTCACGGATCTCATGACAGATTTTGCCAATAGAAAAGGATAGCCCGGCAATCATCCGTCAGCAGCATGGCCATTGATACCGGCGCCGGCAACAACCGCATAACAAGTAATCATTCATCAGCAATAAGATAAAGACATTCATGGCAACCATTGTTCCGTTTAAAGCATTACGCCCCAAGCCAGAACTGGCCTCAAAACTCGCTTCCCCACCCTATGATGTATTGAACTCAGCAGAAGCCCGGCAGGAAGTAAAAGGCAATGCGGTTTCATTTTTACATATTACAAAGGCAGAAGTTGATTTGCCCGAGCACCTGGATATACATGGTGACGATGTTTACCGCAAAGCAAAAGAAAACCTGGATGCATTTGTGCGCAAGGAAGTGCTCTTCCGTGAGCTGAAACCCTGTTTCTATATCTACCGCCTGGTGATGAATGGCAGAAGCCAGACCGGCCTGGTTGCCGGCAGTACCGTAGATGATTATGAAAATGATATCATCAAAAAACATGAGTTTACAAGGCCCGAGAAAGAACAGGATCGCATCAATCATATAAAAACCAGCGGCGCACAAACCGGTAATGTTTTTATTGCGTACAGAAGCGTGGATGAAATTGATGCCGTCATTGAAAAATGGAAAACACAGCATGAACCTGTATATGATTTTGTAGCACCAGACAATATTTCCCATACTGTTTGGGTAGTAAATGACAATACTGTCATTGAACAACTCCGCCAGCTCTTTGCCAGCCAGGTGCCTGCCACCTATATTGCAGATGGCCACCACCGGGCAGCCTCCGCTGCAAAAGTGCGCAAAGCCCTGGGCGCCGCCGCGGGCCCCGGTGCCGATTTCTTTCTGACCACACTATTTCCCTCCAACCAGCTGCACATTATGGATTATAACCGTGTGGTAAAAGACCTGAATGGTTGGTCGGCCGAAGATTTCATACAGCAATTGCAGCAAGACTTTACCTGTCAGCTGCAAGGCAAAACAGTGGTGCAGCCAGCCGCGCTCCACCAGTTTGGTATGTACCTTCAGGGTAACTGGTACAAGCTAACCGCTAAAGAAGGCAGCTATAACACAGACCCCATTGGTGTGCTGGATGTTACCATATTATCAGATAAAATACTCGACCGTTTACTGGGCATCAAAGACCAGCGCACAGATAAAAGAATTGATTTTGTAGGCGGCATACGCGGACTGGCAGAGCTTGAAAAACGCGTTAAAAGCGGTGAAATGGCCATTGCATTCAGCCTTTACCCTGTAAGCCTCACCCAGTTGTTTGATATTGCAGACAGTGGCAATGTAATGCCACCCAAGAGCACCTGGTTTGAACCCAAGTTAAGAGACGGTTTGCTAACCCACCTTATCTATGAATAGGCATCAAACGCTAATAAAACGCTAATGGCGCAGCCAGCCAGGCATCACTGCCACACAATAATTAACTTTAACGCATGAAAAAAATAGCCGGTGTACTTATTTGCCTGCAGCTGGCCAGCAGCCTGCTGGCACAGGATGTAAAAACATTACAGGAAACCGCCAGGAATTTTTCAAAAGACGCAGACTATAGCAACGCCGTGCTGGTGCTCAACAAAGCACACGACCTGGAACCTAATAACCTCAGCGTTAGCAAAGACCTGGCGCTGGCCTACTACCAGAAAGCGGATTACCCAAAGATGCAGTCTGTCATAAAACCTTTGTTAGACAAACCCGATGCAGACGTGGAGGTGTACCAGCTGGGTGGTATGCTTTACAAGGCCCTCGCCGATAGCAAAGAGTGTGAACGTGTCTATAAAAAAGGATTGAAGGCTTTCCCCGACAGCGGCCCCCTGCTGAGTGATTACGGTGAACTGCTATGGTCTAAACAAGATTTCAGCGCCATCAAGCAATGGGAGCATGGCATACAGGCAGACCCTTCTTTTACCGGCAACTATTACAACGCGGCACGGTACTATTATTTTACGCGTGATAAGGCCTGGGGACTTATCTACGGCGAAATGTTTGTAAACATGGAAAGCTTTAGCAGGCGTACGGTAGAAATTAAAGAGCTGCTGGTAGAAGGGTACAAGAAATTATATACTGATGCAGACATCCTAAAAAACCAGGATACAAAAAATGAATTTGTAGTAGCCTTCCTCAATGCTATGAACAAACAGGCAGAGCTGGCCCGCAAAGGCATCACCGCCGAAACACTAACGATGATACGTACCCGCTTTATCCTGGATTGGTTTGAGAAAGATGCGGCCCGCTTTCCCTTCCGCCTGTTCGATTACCAGCGCCAGCTGCTCAAAGAAGGCAGCTTTAACGCGTATAACCAATGGCTGTTTGGCAGCGTACAGAATGCCGCCGCCTTTGAAGCCTGGACCAGCACCCATAGCACCGAGTACAAACAATTTACCACTGCCCAGAGCAGTCGCATGTTTAAAACCGTGGCCGGACAATACTACCAAACCGGTTCAAAATAAGTACAGCCCACCAGCTTTGTAAATAGACCCGGTCTGGCCGACCGGGCTTTTTTATTCCTCCTTTTTTATCTAATTTGAGCAGGAAGGTAGCTGCTACGGCAGCCGCCTCCAAAAGACCATTACTGCCCATTAATATATGGCAGCTAAACCAACCCTGTAAACCTCATTAACGATTGCAAGACTATGGAGCCAAGAAGATTATTCGACTGCCTGCAGTACCAACTGGCCGCAAAGCCGCTGCCCGATATGCTTTGCGCCAAAGAAAGCGGTAAATGGCGCAGCTACCCCACGCAGGAAGTAAAGGATATCACCGATAAACTCGCCGCCGGCCTGCTCAATATGGGCATCAGCTGTGGCGATATGACCGAAGAAGGGCGTGATAAAGTGGCCATCATTTCAAAGAACCGCCCTGAATGGATCATGCTGGACATGGCCGTACAACAAATAGGCGCCGTGCTCATACCCGTTTACCCTACCATCAACGTCAATGAACTTGAATTTGTGTTTAACGATGCCCAGGTAAAAATGGTCTTTGTAAACGATGAAGATGGCTATCACAAGGTAATGAGCATCAAAGACCGGCTTCCTTCTGTACAGGCAGTATTCTCTTTTGAACATGTTACCAATGCAAGACACTGGAAAGAAGTGAGCAATGCCAGCACCCAGGAAGCATTGCAACGCATACCTGCCATTGCCGAAAAAATAAAGTACGAAGACCTGGCTACCATCATTTACACTTCCGGCACCACCGGCAAGCCAAAAGGTGTAATGCTCAGCCACCGGAATATACTCAGCAATGTGATGGACAGCATGCCCTGCTTTCCACCGGGTGATCACCTGCGCGCGCTGAGCTTTCTGCCACTCAATCATATTTTTGAGCGGATGATCACCTATCTCTATCTCTTCAACGGCACCGCCATTTATTATGCTGAAAGCCTGGACAGCATTGGAGAAAATCTGAAAGAAGTACGCCCGCATATCTTTACCACCGTACCGCGCCTGCTGGAAAAAGTGTACGACCGCATCATGCAAAAAGGCAGCGAGCTCACCGGCACCAAAAAGAAACTCTTCTTCTGGGCCCATGCACTGGCAGAAAAATTTGAAATCAACAAAAGCCAGGGGCTCTGGTATTCTATGCAACTGGCCCTGGCCAACAAACTTATTTTTAGCAAGTGGAGAGAAGGACTCGGCAACCAGCTCATTTGTGTGGTAACGGGAGGTGCCGCCTGTCAGGTGCGACTGATCCGCATTTTTACAGCAGCAAAAATTCCGGTGATGGAAGGTTATGGCCTCACAGAAACATCGCCCGTTATCAGCGTAAACCGTTACCAGGAAAGCGATAGAAAATTTGGCACCGTGGGTCCGCTGATAAAAAACGTAGAGGTAAAAATTGCAGAAGACGGAGAAATACTGGCCAAGGGTCCCAATATAATGATGGGGTATTACAAACAACCCGACTTAACCGCAGAAGCCATGGTAGATGGCTGGTACCATACAGGTGATATTGGTATGCTGGACGGCCGCTTCTTAAAAATCACCGACAGAAAAAAAGAACTGTTTAAAACCAGTGGTGGTAAATATGTTGCTCCGCTACCGATTGAAAACAAGCTTAAAGAATCTATGTATGTAGAGCAGGTGATGGTGGTGGGCTCAGAGAGAAAATTTGTAGGTGCCTTGATTGTACCATCGTTTCCAAACCTGAAAGACTGGTGCAGGCAAAACAATATCAGTTATACCAGCAATGCAGAAATGATACAAAGGCCGGAAGTACTGAACCTCTACCGTGAGCTGGTAGAAAGCTTTAATAAATTCTTCAGTCATGTAGAGCAGATAAAAAAGTTTGAATTGCTGGAGCATGAATGGAGCATCGATACGGGTGAGATGACGCCCAAAATGAGCATCAAAAGAAAAGTAGTGCTTGAAAAATACCGAGATGCTATTGAGCGGATTTACGCGTAGGGGGAGGCAGTTCGTAGTTCTTAGTTGTAAGTTTTCAGTTTGAAGTTTTCAGTTTTCAGTTCTTTTGCTTTGAGATAGTTTTTAGTTTGAAGTTTGAGGTTTTTAGTTCTTTTGCTTTGCCTGTTTCACGCAGCGCAACAACGAAGCGGCGGTGAAGCAACGAGGCGGAGCAAGATAACCGAAGTCTTGCAACAGCTTGATCTTGCAAAAACATGATTAAGACTTCGGTTATCTGTTCTACGCAAAAGGGAGGCCGCTATACGAAGTCTACAGACTTCGTATTTCTATGTTCTTCCGAGCCTGTGGCTCGAGGCGTTTTTAGCGAACGAGCAGCGATCCCCGTCTGACCCTTGGTCTGACGGGGTAGCACCCGCAGCAACTTGCCCCATCATTATCAGCAATGTTCCTTTCCCGCCTTAATCCGTCAGACAGAGGGTCAGACGGTTGAAGCGCTGTGACCGCCGCCTCTCAGCGAACGCCGCGTGAAACCCTCGAAGCAAAAGCTTTTTTACTTTTTACTTTTGAATTTTTACTTGATCTCCAGGCAAAAGCCTTTTGAATTTTGACTTCCCTCACGAAGCCTCCTGCAAAGATTTATTCTCAATAAGATCGCGGTCGGGGATAGAAATATCGGTGAGTTTTACCTTGCCTCTTTCTTTGCGGATGATGCGTGAAAAAAGGGATATCTCTTTATCAAATAAGAAACGGAAGAAGAGTTTTGTCCAGGATGTATGATAGGCCAGTCCATTATAGAAACTGCCCGCATTCTTCCTAATCTGTGGCAGCTTATTCCAGGGCACAGAAGGAAAATCATGGTGCTCATTATGATAGCCCACATTAAACGCTACGGTATTTAAAATGCCATAGTAACTATGCGTTTCCTGTTCTTCACCGCTGGTAAGGTAATGCTCCTGTATCCAGCGGGCGCCCAGTGGGTGGAGGCCAATAGAAAAAAAGAAGCTGAACAGCAGGTACATGATCGCCTTCAATCCAAAGAAATAAGAAATAGCCACAATGAAAATCACCTGCAATGCAAAATTTGCAGCTACCCATTTATCAAAGGGTTTAATTTCCTTCAGCCTTGAAATACGGAATATCTGGAAAACAGGATAAAACAACAGCCACAACACCTTACCAATAAAATAATTGTTGATCAGCTTTGCCTCCCATTTGTTGGGCAAATCTGCATCCAGTTCATGAATACCCTGGAAAGAATGGTGTTTGATGTGGTATCGTTCAAAAGAAATTGAACTGGGAAACAATTGTGGCATATTGGCAATCATACCGGCCCAGCGGTTGGCAGCGCGGTTTTTAAACAACAGATGATGCGCACATTCATGTATCATCACAAACAAGGCATGGTCTGCAAACGCACCCAATAAATAAGCGCCGCCAACTACCAGCCACCAGGATTGATCCCTTAGCAAAAACGCCATTACCACCTGGAAAGCCACAATGCCAAGGATCACAAAAATGGTATTGGGGTTCTTCCCTATCAGTTTACGCATTTCAGGATGTTGCTGCAAAATCTGCTTGGTACGAAGGCGATGCGGCTCCTGTTTTTCTGAATGCGTAAAATCAAATTTTCTTGCCATATAGTAATAGTGTGATATTGAAAA
>DATJGC010000044.1:0-3646 GCA_035495345.1 Chitinophagaceae bacterium
TTTCTCTATGTAATGCAATACCGCGAGCTGATTTATGAAATCTATGAGGAGATCTGCGGCTCAAGGCTAACCACCAATATTGGCCGCATCGGCGGTTTTGAAAGAAACTTTACCAATACCGCCTTCATCAAGCTGGAGAAATTTCTGCGCGAGTATCCCAAAGTGCTCACAGAATTTGAAAATCTTTTTAAACGCAACCGCATTTTTATAGAACGTACGCAGGGCACGGGCGCCATCAGCGCAGAGCGTGCTTTGAATTATGGATTTACCGGTCCTAACCTGCGTGCCGCTGGCATCGATTATGATGTGCGCGTGCATACACCCTACAGCAGCTATGAAGATTTTGATTTTACGGTGCCCGTAGGAACTACCGGTGATAATTATGATCGTTTCCTGGTGCGCAATGAAGAAATGCGGCAATCGCTCAGCATCATTGAACAGGCTTATAGAAAAGTACAGGCCTTTACCGGCGCGGAAGCAGAAGTTTATCATGCAGATGTACCCGCTTATTACCTGCCGCCAAAGCAGGATGTGTACACCAAGATGGAAGCGCTGATCTGGCATTTCAAGATCATTATGGGAGAAACGGAGATACCATCCGGAGAAGTGTACCAGAGCGTAGAGGGTGGCAACGGGGAGCTTGGTTTTTACCTCATCAGTGATGGTGGCCGTACGCCTTATCGTTTGCATTTCAGGCGGCCCTGTTTCATCTATTACCAGGCATATAGTGAGTTAACAAAAGGGGCCATGCTAAGTGATGCCATCATGACCATGAGCAGCCTTAACCTGATTGCGGGTGAGCTGGATTCTTAAGAGGCACCAGCAGAACCTGCTTGCTGCAAAACTGACATTGAACTAAGAAAGACTATATACATGAGCGTTGTTTTTTCGGAAGAGAAATTACAGGAGGTTAGCAAGATCATTGCGCGCTACCCGGAAGGAAAGCAGAAAAGTGCGCTCTTGCCCTTACTCCATTTGGCGCAGGATACCTTTGGCGGATGGCTGAGCGCTGAAACCATGGATTATGTAGCCAGCCTGCTGCACCTGGAACCAATAGAAGTGTACGAGGTGGCTACCTTTTACAGCATGTATAACCTGCGCCCCGTGGGTAAATACATGTTTGAAGTATGCCAGACAGGTCCCTGTATGCTCAACGGAAGCGATGCAATCATCCAATACATTGGTGAAAAATTATCCATTAAGCCGGGGGAGACCAGTGCAGACGGATTATTTACCCTTAAAACGGTGGAATGCCTGGGCGCCTGTGGGTACGCACCCATGATGCAGCTGGGCAAAACCTTCAGGGAACACCTCACCAAAGAAAAAGTAGACGCAATTATAGAGGAATGCCGTAAAACGGCTGCTGCCAATAATTAACAGCAGCAATTCCATTTTGAAGCATGTTGCTAACGTACAACAGTAACCGCTAACCATTGATATGAAACTGACGCCTTATTTGCTCTTTAATGGCAACGCAGAAGAAGTGCTTACCTTTTATAAGGAAGCCCTTGGTGGTGAAGTGGTGATGCTGAGTCGTTATGCAGACAGTCCGATGCCCGTTGAAGAAAGCTACAAACAGAAGATCATGCACGCCCGTCTATCTTTTGCGGGCAATCTGCTGATGATTTCAGACGCATACAACAGCGGGCAGGTGCAGGGCAATAATATCAGCCTGAGTATTGAGGTGCCTGATAAACAACAACTGGAGACTATTTTTAGCAAGATGGCCGCCGGCGGAAAGATAACAATGCCATTGCAAGACCAGTTCTGGGGCGCCACTTTTGGCATGCTGGAAGATCAGTTTGGTATACACTGGATGTTCAATCATGAGCATGCTGCTGCTGCGAAATGAGATGCACTAACAGCATAAGAAACGTGTGATGGTATAAATGGTTACAAGTGGCGAATAATTTTTAGCTATGGGAAGAAAAGTATTAATAGACAAAGTAAATATTGAAGGCATCCGTTTCTATGACGCCTACCGTAAAAATGGCGGTTATGCATCAGTGGAAAAGGCCTTTAAAATGTCTCCCGCAGACGTGGTGGAAGAGGTAAAGAAAAGCGGTTTGCGCGGCAGGGGCGGCGCAGGTTTCCCCACGGGTATGAAATGGAGCTTTATTGCCCGGCCGGAAGGTATTCCGCGCCACCTGGTATGCAATGCAGATGAAAGTGAACCAGGCACCTTCAAAGACCGCTACCTGATGGAGTTTATTCCGCACCTGCTCATTGAAGGACTGGTAGTAAGCTCCTATGCGCTCGGCAGCAATGTAACGTACATCTATATACGCGGAGAATATGCATGGATTGTAGACATCCTGGAAAGGGCCATCGAGGAAGCAAAGCAACATGGATTTCTTGGCAAGAATATCCTGGGCAGTGGGTTCGATTGTGAGATTTATGTGCAGCGCGGAGCCGGTGCTTATATCTGTGGTGAAGAAACCGCCCTGCTGGAATCATTGGAAGGCAAACGTGGCAACCCGAGAATAAAGCCTCCCTTCCCGGCAGTAAAAGGTGTGTGGGACAGGCCAACCGTTGTTAACAATGTAGAAACCCTGGCAGCCATTGTACCCATCATTAATTTGGGTGGAGAAGAATATGCAAAGATTGGCGTGGGCAAATCTACCGGTACAAAACTTATTTCTGCCTGTGGCAATATCAATAAGCCAGGCGTCTATGAAATTGATATGACCATTTCTGTAGAGGAATTTATTTACAGCGATGAGTATTGTGGCGGTATCCCTAACGGAAAGAAATTAAAAGCCTGTATACCCGGCGGTTCATCCGTGCCCATCTTGCCTGCCAACCTGCTGCTTAAAACAGCGAAGGGAGAACAGCGGATGATGACCTATGAAAGCCTGAGCGATGGTGGTTTTGCCACCGGGAGTATGATGGGTAGCGGCGGTTTTATTGTGCTGGATGAAGACCAGTGCGTGGTGCGCCATACCTACACGCTGGCGCGTTTTTACCGTCATGAAAGTTGTGGACAGTGCTCACCCTGCAGGGAAGGCACCGGCTGGATGGAAAAGATCTTAAAAAACATTGAATACGGTAAGGGTAAAATGAGTGATATTGATTTGTTGTGGGATATCCAGCGCAAGATTGAAGGCAATACTATTTGCCCGTTGGGCGATGCTGCTGCCTGGCCGGTAGCGGCCGCCATCCGCCATTTCCGTGATGAGTTTGAGTGGCATGTGCTGAACCCGGAAGAAAGCCAGCGCAGAAATTACGGGCTGATGCATTATGCTGATGCCAGGGCAATACCGGCTTGATAAGTAAAAAGTCAAAAGTAAAAAGTAAAAAGGTCCGGGTTTTTCCGGCTGTTTAGTGGATGGATTTTAATTACCGGACTTGGAAGAAGATAGCATTAATTACCTGGCAGAAGAAGATGAGAAGCCGTATGGAATAAAGCACCGCTGCTTCTTTTTTGCAAAGGCTGTAGTATTGTTTGTTAGGGATACAAGCATTGAGAGAATATATTTTTCGCTTTTTGAGCAATTGGTTAGAAGTGCTACTTCCGTTGGCGCCAATGTGGTGGAAGGAAGTGCGGGAAGCTCCAGAAAAGATTGGCTTAAGTTCTTAATCATTGCGTTAAAGTCTGCAAATGAAACAAAGTATTGGCTTTGTTTAATTCGTGATACGCAATTAA
>DATJGC010000045.1:0-11848 GCA_035495345.1 Chitinophagaceae bacterium
CCGCCGGTTTCTTTTCTGCCGGTGCAATGGCGGGTGCGGTACTTACTGCGCTGCCGTTGTCAGACAATTTCTTCAATACCTTCTCAAACCACTGGTTGGCATCTTCATCAAATTCCACATCGCATTTCTGGATGTCTACAATCCGGCTGCCGCCGAGGCGCTGCAACTGCAGGTCTACATCTTCGCCGGTTTTGCAATACAGCGGGTATGAGGTATCGCCCAGGGCCAGTACGCTGTATTTTAGTTTCTCCAGTTTAAAGCCGTTGTTATGAATATGATCATAAAACTTTTTTGCTGCTTCAGGTGGTTCACCTTCACCCTGGGTGCTGATAACGGTTAAAAAATATTCTTCCTTTGGCAGGTCTGTCAACCGGTATTGATCCAGGCTTACCAGTTTAGCGTTTATGCCGTTTTTCTTTGCCCTGGCAGCAAAATCAGTGGCTACTCTCTTGGCATTGCCGGTTTCTGTACCGTACGCAATGGTAACTTTGTTAAGAGCAGGTTTTTGCGTTGCTGCATTACCGTTAGGTACCAACTGCTGGCTGATATACTGGTTTATCCAGCTCAGTTCTTCCTTTGAAGCACCATTGGTAAGTTGTTGCAATAACTGTAGTTTATGCTCTGCTAACATGGGTGGAGATATTGTCAGTTTTATTGGCAGCCGGCAAACTACCCATTGGTTTAAAATAATATTCCCTGCTATCACTATTGGGCAACCAGGCAAACTGCTGGTGCAATGCCACTACCTTGCCGATAATGACAATAGAGGGCGATATGAAACGCCTTCCTTTCATTTCGCTGTTGTAGTTGGCGAGCGTGCTGCTGTACACGTGTTGCAGCGGGGTAGTGGCCTGTTCTACCACCGCCAGCAGCTTATCACTGCTGATATGGTGTGCTGTAAGTTGTGCTATTACTTCATCAAGGGTTTCAGAACTCATGTAAAATACTAGTGTATCATCTGTAGCCGCCAGCTCTTTCCAGTAGCCGGGGGCCACCACGTCTGATTTGTACAGCGTCAGAAAACGAACCGCAGTAGCATATCCCCTGGCCGTTAATGGAATGCCCGCATAAGCAGCAGCACCGGTGGCGGCCGTAATACCAGGAATTATTTCATAAGGTATCTGGTATTGTGTTACCACCTGCAGTTCATCCAGTATATTGGAGAATAGCGACACATCGCCACCCTTTAACCTTACTACCAGCTTACCCTCCAGGGCATAGCTGCGGATCATTTCGTTGATCGATTCCTGCGGCGTGGAAAAACCGCGGCGGCATTGCTTGCCTACGTAAATGATTTCTGCGGTGGCTGGCACATACTCTTTTAATATGGCATCACTCACCAGCCTGTCTGTAAGTACCACGTCTGCCTGTTGCAGGTAGCGCGCAGCCTTCACCGTTATAAGCTCCGGATCACCACAGCCCGCACCTGCCAGTATTACCCGGCCCATGGGCTGCTGTGGAAGATTGATATGGTTGTTTGTGTTGGTCAAAGTAAAAAGTAAAAATTCAAAAGTCAAAATTCAAAATTCAAAAGTCAAAAAAGTAAAAAGTCAAAAGTCAAAATTCAAAAGTCAAAAAAGTCAAAATTCAAAAGTCAAAATTCAAAAATCACCCGTCGCGATCTACAAACTGAGAACTACAAACTAAGTACTCCGAACTAAGAACTACGAACTCAGAACTGAGAACTAAGAACTATCTCTCTATCATGCAGGCCCCCACCGTTACACAGCTGGTTTCATCTATCAGGATGGCGCCGCCGTTTTGCCGCAACTTCTTATAGGGATCAAAAGAAACCGGTGAAGCGGTTTTGATGGTAGCGCGAATGATATCGTTTAAGCCTGCTTTCTCCGGTGCAGGTTCCTGCTGCAGTGTGTTTACGTTCAGTTTGTAAGCAATTTCCTTGATGCTGCTGCGCACTACGCGACCGTTGATCTGCAACAGGTATTTGTTACCCGCGGCCAATGGCTTATTATCCATCCAGCACAACAAAACTTCCAGTTCATTAGACGTTTGCGGCAGGTTGTCTGCGTGTACAATGGTATCGCCCCGACTGATATCAATATTATCTTCCAGGTGCAGGATGGCACTTTGCGGTGCAAAAGCTTCTTCTACCTCTTGTCCGCCTACTTCAATAGCCTTGATGGTGCTTTGCAAACCGGAGGGTTGTATGGTTACCGCATCGCCTTTTTTATAAATGCCACTGATGATCTTACCTGCGTACCCACGATAATCATGCAGTGCTTCTGTTTGCGGGCGAATGACATATTGCACGGGGAAGCGCGCATCGGCCAGGTTTATATCACGCTGTACTTCGGTGGTCTCCAGTATATGCAGCAGCGAGTCTCCTTCATACCAGGAAAACTTAGCTGATTTTTCAACGATATTGTCTCCGTTTAAGGCACTGATGGGTATATAGCGAACGTCTTTCAATCCCAGTGAATTGGCTACTTCAGCATAGTCGATCACAATATTATTGTACACATCCTGCGAATAACCTACCAGGTCCATTTTATTAATGGCCACCACCACATGGGGTATATTCAGCAGCGAAGCAATGATGGAATGCCTGCGTGTCTGTTCTGCCACACCGTTGCGCGCATCTACTAAAATGATCGCAAGATCTGCATTGGAAGCACCGGTAACCATATTGCGTGTGTACTGAATATGGCCGGGCGCATCGGCAATGATAAACTTGCGGCGCGGCGTAGAAAAGTATTTATAGGCTACGTCAATGGTAATACCCTGTTCACGTTCTGCGCGCAGGCCATCGGTAAGCAGTGCCAGGTCAATCTCGCCTTCTTCACGGTTTTTGGTTTGCTTTTCAATGGCTTCCAGCTGGTCGATCATAATCGATTTACTGTCGTACAGCAAACGCCCAATCAAAGTGCTTTTACCATCATCTACACTACCGGCGGTTATAAAACGTAATAAGTCCATCCCTGTTAATTGTTTTTGCTTTTAAATTGTGAGCCGATGTACGCTTAGAAGTAGCCGTTTTTTTTACGGTCTTCCATGGCGGCTTCGCTTACGCGGTCATCAATCCTTGTCTCGCCACGTTCGCTGGTCTTGGTGGCAATAATCTCTGTGATGATATCATCAATGGTGCTGGCGTTGGATTCTACCGCTGCGGTACAGGTCATATCACCCACTGTTCTGTAGCGTACTTTTTTTACGGATACCTTGTCTGCAGCATCCAGCTGAATAAATGATGAGGTGGCCACCAGTTGTCCTTCATACTCCAGTACTTCACGGTTGTGTGCATAGTAGATAGAGGGGAGTGCAATATTGTGACGGCGGATATAGTTCCATACATCCAGCTCCGTCCAGTTGCTGATGGGGAACACGCGCACGTTTTCGCCTTTATGTATTTTACCGTTGTAGGTGTTCCAGAGTTCAGGGCGTTGCAATTTCGGGTTCCATTGGCCAAATTCATCGCGCACTGAAAATATTCTTTCTTTGGCGCGGGCTTTTTCCTCATCCCGGCGTGCGCCGCCAATGCAGGCATCAAACTTAAATTCTTCAATGGTATCCAGCAGGGTAAAGGTTTGCAAAGCATTTCTGCTGGCAAATTTTCCTTTGGGTTCTGTAAGATTTTTTTCTTTGATGGTGTCTTCTACCTTGCGCACAATCAGCTTTTCACCAATTTCAGCAGCCAGTGCATCCCTGAAATCAAGTGCTTCCTGGAAATTATGCCCGGTATCTATATGTACCAGGGGAAAAGGGAATTTACCCGGCCTGAATGCTTTCAGTGCAAGGTGTACCAGGGTAATGGAATCCTTACCTCCTGAAAACAACAATGCGGGCCGTTCAAACTGGCCCGCCACTTCACGGAGAATATGTATTGATTCTGATTCTAACTGGTCTAAATAGTCTAACTGGTAATTGCTCATTACAAAAAATTATTTAAGCTTGCTCACTGATGACCGGCTCGTGCACGTGCAGGCCGCATTCTTTTTTATCCGCATCTTCCCACCACCAGCGGCCGGCGCGGAAATCTTCACCCGGTTTTATGGCGCGTGTGCAGGGTGCACAGCCAATGCTTACAAAGCCTTTATCATGCAGCGGGTTATAAGGTACCTGATTTGCCCGTATAAATTCTTTCACTTCTTCGGTGCTCCAGTGCAGCAGGGGATGGAATTTGATTACCTGGTTGGCTTCATCCCACTCAACCTGCGGAAGGTTGTGCCGGTTGGCAGAATGTTCTGCGCGTAAACCCGTAATCCAAACAGCATTGCCGGCCAGGGCGCGCTTGAGTGGTTCTACCTTACGGATAAAGCAACATTGTTTCCTGTTCTCAACAGATTCATAAAAAGAGTTGGGCCCTTTTTCTGCCACAAATGCACCCAGTGTTTCCTGGTTAGGATAATAAGCTTTGATGCGCGTATTGTATTTCTCGTTGGTGCTATTCCATACAGAATAGGTTTCCGCAAAGTTTCTGCCGGTATCCAGCGTAAAGATGCTGATGGGTAGCTGGTGTTGAAGAATAACGTGAGAAATCACCTGGTCTTCATAACTAAAGCTGGAAGAAAAAGT
Organism: Chitinophagaceae bacterium; assembly: GCA_035495345.1. Classification (GTDB taxonomy): domain Bacteria; phylum Bacteroidota; class Bacteroidia; order Chitinophagales; family Chitinophagaceae; genus JACMLD01. The sequence continues at coordinate 4,534 of DATJGC010000045.1, forward strand.
TACCTGGCCGGGATACTCCGTAGCCAGTATGCTGAGCGGTGTTAATATGTTTAGTCTATCTTTTTGATAGGTTATTTCAGCGAGGTTATCTGTAATCTTATCGTTCATGTAAACTGGTTTGTAGGTTAAAAATGGATAAGGGGGGAGGCTCCGCACTGCAGGGTCTTTTCGTCAACAGCAGCGGCGGCAGCTGAGCGGTTGCTTATAAAAATGACCGGGGCAGTTTAATGTTGTCATGATGAAAGTATAAGTCTACAAACTTGGTAGGCAAAGGTAATGATAGATAAGCAGCGGTAAAAATTTTTCTGCTCCTATTTAAGAGGGTGCTAACATCCCAAACGTTTGTTAGTAAAACAGGCATTGCCCTGCAAACCACCCCTTCATGCACAATCGCCGGGTGATGGTGCCAGTGCCTGGTGATAGTTTTTGTGCAGGGCAATAGCGCCTTGCTACCAAACAACGAAGGCGCCGAAGCGCCCTGTGTTATTTTGTATGCCAGGTTTAGTTATACAACGTAAGCAATGACTTTGCTGCTACTCTTCTTCCAGGAATAATAATTTGGCACCGGCGCCCAGTTCAATCTGATCGCCGTTGCTTAATTCATGGCCAATACCGGCAATGTCTACGCGCTCTACCTGGTTGTTGGCTTTAAAGATTTTTGTTTTGTTGCCATTTTCAGGCAATCCGCCTTTGTCTGCATACAAAAGAAATTTGTTGAAGGCGGGATTAAAGGCAATCACCGCATGATCCCTGCTGATATAGGCGTTTACGCTGCCCTTTTTTTCATCAAAACCAGCATCATCACGGTTCAGGAAAACAATATCATTGGTATGTATTTTTCCTGAGGCCAGTTGTGGCTGAAAGCCCCGGCCAATACAATACCGCTGGCTGGCAGATGAGTCAAGCACATAGTCGGCCAACGCCGTTTGCCCGGTTAAGACCTGCAGCCTGGCCAGCAGCCGTTGATGGCTGCGCTGCTGGTTAATGAGCACATCCAATCCAAACTCGCCTTCTTTAAATATACAGGGCGGCATATCGCCGGTTACCAGTTCATAATGGAAGCTCCAGCCGGGGCTGAGCTGTATAAAATTATTTTCCAGTTTTCGCTGCAGTTTTTCTGCGCGGTAAAAACCTGGTTTGTCTGCATACAGCGCAATCTTAGCCTGCTCTTTTTCTGCATTGCTGTTGCAGCGGATAAACAGTTTAATGCCATGGATGCTTACACCGGCCTCATCTACATAGGGCATGAGCGATTGAACAATAAAGCGCGTAATGCGCTCTCTTCTTTCCTTTGTTTCCGGGAAGAAGCTTGCCCTGGCAGCGGGAATTTGCCCCACGCTTTCTACCTCCTTCTCCTCCTTCACAGGTATTTCAACGCTGGCTTCCGGTTCTTTTACAGCGGCCATTGCCAATGGTGCGCTCCCTGCAGGCAGGTATCTTGTGTGATCAGAAGCCGCTGCTACCGGTGTTTCCTTCACTACCTGCGCAGGTGCAGCGGGTGCATGGGCTTCTTCTGCCGACTGCAGCCCCAGTTTATTTTTTACCGCTTCAAAAAGTTTTTTCATAACAAATGTTTTAAAATGAACCGAGGTATTTTGTTTTTAAGACGGGTAATATTTCATTGGCTACTTCTACCGCGTTGGCAGATGAACCGCCCTGCTCTACACGGATACAGACAACGGTATGCGATTTCTTATCAGGCGTTGGCGTAAAGAAAACATACCAGCCATCATACTGAGCATCTCCGTTGATGATGCGTGCCGGTGTTCCGGTTTTACCGGCCACTTTTACGGTCTTATCTTTTATCTTTTCCTTTCCGGGTACATTCGATTGTGCAATCATAAACTCCTTTATCTTTTCTGCATACACCGGCTTTGCTGCCAATGGCTGCCCGGCGGGCAATACTGCGGGCGCTCCGGCTACCTCCAGCGCATAGCGCGATGGTTGCAGCACGCCATTATTGGCAATAGCACCTGCCATTCTTGCCAGTGCTACCGGCGTGGAGGTGAGCTGCCCCTGGCCCCAGGCAAGAAAGGAGAACTCACTTTTGTACCTTGTTTCCTTGCCATAATATTTTGGGTTGCTGTACAATGAACGCCGTATGGGAAATACCTCTTCCTGCCAGTTGTTTACAATGCGCAGCTTGCTTTGTTCTTCCATGGCGGGGTCATAACTTTTGCCGCCACGGTAATTCACGTGCATGCCGGTGGCCAGGTAGAGGTTGGCCATTTGCTGATCAAGCGTATAATCATTGGCGATGCGTATAAAGTAGACATTGCTTGAGCGGATGATGGCCAGTCGCATATCCACAAACGGTTCACTGGCGGTAGTATAGGGTTCTTCTTCACGACCGTTCTTCCGGATGATCTCATCATGCGTAATATCATGGTATGAAACGGTGTCTGCATGTTCTCCCAGCTTATTGAAGGCTGCCATGGCCGGTAAGATCTTAATGGTAGAACCTGGCTGGGTGGGGTAGGTCATGCCCAAATCACGCTCTGTAACGGGCATGGATAAGCGCTGCAGCTCCCGCTCCGGCAATTGCATCAGCTCCGGCGAGTGTATATTGGGCAGGGGGTTCATGGCAGAAGCCAGCACATCACCGGAGGCAGCATCCAGCACCACCACTGAAATGCGGCGGTGGCTGAACTTTGAGGCAGCCAGTTGTTGCTGAATACCGGTTTGCAGCGCGGCATCTACGGTAAGCTGTACATCGCGGTTCTTGTTCCTGATGGCACGCACTTCACTATTATTGCTGTCTATGCCCTGCAGCAGCGCCGGTGCCAGCGCGCTGTAATCATAATACGCCAGCGAGACTTCTTTCTCTACAGGCTTCGTAAACCTGTCTGCCCTGAAAGAACTGGTTCTGTAATTCATGCCCTGCGGGTGATTTTCAAAACCGCGCAAGGCGGCTAAATAGGCGGCCTCCGCAAAAAAGCCGTTGCTTTGGCCCCAGAAAAGGCGGGTATTATAATCTCCCACCCAGAAAAACATTTGCTCTTCAAACGGATAGTAGCGTGCGGTCTTTTTATCCATCAGCAATTGCAGCTTACCAGGGTTTAAACCCGCGGCCACCAGTGAATCTTTGTATTGCTGCACGGTAGCTGCCTGGCTGCTGGCCAGCAACAGGTGGTTGCGGTCGTAAATATTGCCGGCACCCAGCAGCCTGGTCAGTTTTTCAATCCGCGGGTTGTAACTGTACATGGGTAAGCCGTTATTATTAACCACCCTTGCCTCCTGTACAATGTATTTGCGGCTGTCTTTTACCTGAATGAAGAATAACTTGGTGCTTAGCATAAGGATGCCCGTTAGAAAGCCGGCAATGCCGGTGAGCAGCACGGGGTCATAATGCTGTCTGAGGTATTCTTTCTGTAACGGCGCACCCGGTCTTGCCGCTATAGACGCCACCACACCCAGGGCTGCCAGGTTGATGATCAGTGATACCTTGCCATAGCTGAGAAACGGGACGGCAACACCGGTGAGCGGAAGCAGCCCGGTTGATCCACAGGCAATGAGCATAAACTGTATGCCGGTTGCAATGGCAATGCCTGCGCAGAGGTAAAAGGTAAAAGGTTGCCCCGATTTTCTTGCATGCAGAAAGCAACGGTGCAGTAATACAAACAAGAGCATGAGCAAGGCGGTAAGTCCCAGCCAGCCCAGCTCTTCACCAATGCTTGCCAGTACCATGTCTGTGTGCGCAGCGGGCATGGTGCCGGGGTAGCCCTTGCCAAAACCCTGCCCGGTGAGCCCGCCTGAAGAGAGCGTCCAGTAACCATGTGCCAGCTGGTCTCCGCCATACACATCATTGTTCCACTGGTTTTGCCAGATACTTTTCCGGTCGGCCAACCTGTCGCCCACCCCTGGTAAGCGATCGCCAAAGGTAAATGCCGCCACAATGATGATCATGATTACCGGCGCTTCTGCCAGTGCGGCCAGCCATCCGTACCAGCGGGAAGATTTTATATTGCCCTGCCAGCCCATCACCAGCACTGCATAGAGAAAAGCAATGATGGTAGCCAGCCAATCAGGTAGCAGCCACAACAACAAGCCGTAAATAAATGCGGCGGATAAAGTAAGCAGCAGGTTGCCGCGCGCAATGCTGTAGAAGATGAGAAAGGTAAGGCAAACAATTAATGCGGGCCCCATATCACCCATGAGTAAGTACAGCACCAGAATGCTGCCGGCGGCCAGCATTACGGCAATGCTGGCAACAAATCGCCAGCGAATATCTGAGAGATTTCGGATTTTTTCTTCTGTTGCCGCAAAGAAACCGGCAAAGAATAACAGCAGCAGGTACTTGGTTATTTCACTGGGCTGAAAACTGATGCCGGCTATACGCAGGTTTACTTTTACTCCGCTTCCTTCCGGACCTGTACCTGCCAGCAAAGTAATCATGGCCAGCAGCAGGGCGAGGGTAAACCATGTCCAGCCTTTCAGCTGGTAACGTTCTTTCTTTTTAAAATTATACAATCCATCAAACCACCAGCTGGTATACAGTTTTCCAATAGAAATTTGTGAGAGCAAGAGGAAGAGTGCAAGGCCGGCCAGCAGACCCTGGAAGGTTTGCATGGCATACAATGTGTCCTGCAGCGGATGCTGTATGCTCAGCATTACCAGCATTGAAATGCCGGTCAGCAACAGGATGATGGGCAGCAGGTAAGGATCAGTATAAAAGCGGCGCAGTATCCATACCAACTGTACCAGCCAGCAGGCCGCTATCAGACCGAAGGCCATTAGCCAGTAATTAAAAACAAAGCTGGCAGCGGGCCTTACCAATAGCACATTGGCGGCTTTCAGTTGTGCATATACGTTAGTCCCAATCAATCTCAGCTGGTGCGGCTGCGCTACAAAGCTATATTGCTTAGACTGCTTCAGTGCCACAGTACCCTGGCGGCTGCCAAACTCATACCCCGGGTGCATGGGCAGCACACTATAACCAGCATCTGCTACCAGCTGTGTAAAGGCAAAATGGCCGCGGGCATCTGTGCGGGCATATATATCCGGGAGGCTCAGCGTATCTTCTCCGTTAGCCCTGTCATGCAGGCGCAATTGCACCAATATATTCGGCATGGGCTTACCGCCATTGTTTACCTCGCCGCTGATTTGAAGTTGACCGCTGCCCGCCACTACCGTAGAGGGATGCGCCACCGGGGCAGATAGTTCCTGCGCGTAGAGGGCAGAATCAAAACCCAGGCGCTGGCGCGAAGCCAGCAGCCTGTTTTGAAAATCTGTGCCACCGATAGAAGGCTTCCATGAAATTGGTGCAGTGATGGCAAAGTTTTTTTTGTTGATGGCGCCCAGATTATCGGGCGTTCCCGCGGTTGCCAGTTTACCCGGCAATGAATCCAGGATGAGTTGCAGGTCTTTTGGATCCTGGAAATAGTTTCCATTGGACAGTATACGCGCAAGGGTGGCAGAAGGATACCCCGGCCGCAGCAGCATGGCGTGGCCGCTGGCTTCATCTATGGTTGCCTGTTGCAATGCCGGTTGCAGGTTACGGTACAAGCCCGCAAACAGCACCAGCAATAGTGCGCTGGATAAAAAAAGAAAGAGGATACTTTCTTTGTGAGAACCCGGTTTACTTGTCATTCCACAGATTGATTAATCAAAAACAATTGCACCTGTTTCAGCAAACTGCTATGGCCTGCTGCCTGCACCATGAAAAGCTGCACTGGTGAGCGGTTCTCCACGCAGCGTAAAATCATCAAAGGCTACGGATTGTTTGCCGCTAACGTATAAACCATAATAATTACCAATTTCATTCTCTGCTTCAAAAAAGTCTACCTCGTTGGCATTAATAAAAAAATGCAGCTGGCTGTTGTTTCTTACAATGCTTAGGTTATTGGTGCTGTCTGACTGGTAAATGGACGCGGCCGTTTTCCAGTCTGTTAGTTTATGAAATTCATTGTTGCTGTAGTAGCCTATCAGGTAATTGCCATTGGCGGATATATAAAACCGGTAATTGCCGCATACCATTCCAAAGGCATTATTGGTAACACCATTTATCCAGGTGGCATCTACTGAAACAAAGAAATCAAGCGTGTCATTTAGTTTGAATGGCTGAACAGAAACACAGGCTTCATCATCGTTCAACCCTTCAATCAGCATCTTGCCATTTTCTACATGCATATTGGCATTGCTATAATCAGATAGCGGCCAGTTATTGGCATTGTCATTAAAACTGTCTGAAAAGTAGCCTTCGGTCATACTGGTGGCGGGTTCGCTCATAGCAGGTATCCTTGCTTTATGACTAAGGCCTGCCAGTGTTTTTTTTGCGCCTGTCTTTGTTAAAAGGCTGGCGGTATTGTGCATCACGGTCTGCGCAGAATCTGCGATTTGTGCGCTGCCCGCCAGTGAACTATTATTAGATGGTGCGCGAAAGGTTTTTCTTATGGCGGTAAAATAAATGATGCCCGCCACCAGGCCGATGACCAGGGCAGGCAGAAGAAAGGAGGGTGTTGCCTTTTTGCGACTAACGTTCATGGCTAGCTGCTGTGCTGGCATTACCGGCATGGGCAGGGTAGCAGTGAAAGGCCTTTCATTTTGTTTGGGCAGCACCACGGGCAGGCCGGCTTCTGGTAACAAGGACTCCGTAAACCCGGCAGCCTCAAAATCTGCTGTTTTAAGAAAGCGCTGCAGCAGCTGGTGATCCTGTATGCGTTTTTCCGTTTTTTTTGCCAGCAGGCCAAAGACCAGCGCATGCAGGCTGGGCGGCAGGAACCTGCTGCCCGGTAAACTAAGTGCAGGTGGTGGACTGGTCATCACTTCCGTGAGCAGGGTATGCATGCGACCATCCACCAGTTGAAAAGGTGGCTTGCCCGTAAGGCATTCATAGAGCACCACGCCAAGCGAATAATAATCGGTAGCCGTACTGATGTTTTTGGGATCGTCAAACTGTTCGGGTGATGCATACTCATAGGTCATCATTACATGGCCGGTAAGTGTTGCCTGCTGCTCACGCACTTTGGCCACCCCAAAATCTGTAAGCAGAAAATGAAGCTCACCGTTCTGCAGTGTGCGGTACATGATATTCTCCGGCTTTATATCACGGTGAATAATGTCCTTCTCGTGAATAGCCTTGAAGGCTTCTGCCATCTGCAATCCCAGCCTGGTAACAGTGTTTACGTCCAGGCATGACTGCGTTTTCAGTAAGCCGCGAAGATCGCCGCCTTCTACGTATTCCATTACCAGGTAAGGAAGCGGGGCGGTCAATTGTACGTCTATGATCTTTACAACGTAAGGATTTTTTATGGAGGTCATTATCTCAGACTCCCGCTGAAAACGTTGAAGCGTATCAGCATCTGTGTTGAGATGA
>DATJGC010000046.1:0-5630 GCA_035495345.1 Chitinophagaceae bacterium
AAGGAGCAGTAGCTAAGGGAGGAAAAGGGGCTAAGAGGAGGGAAAGAGAAAAAGGGCTAAGAGGAAAGAAAGAGAAAAGAGCTTTTGCTTAGCATATTTTTCGCGCAGAGCTATCAAAGCTAACAGAGGGCTAAGAGGAAAGAAAGAGAAAAAGAGCTTTTGCTTGGCTTTTTCTTCGCGCAGAGGGCACGGAGCTAACAGAGAACTGCGGCCGTGGCATCGCTGCATCGCCGCGTGCAACCTTCCTGGCAACAGCCTTTTGACTTTTTAATTTTGCCTTTTGAATTTTGCCTTTTGAATTACCCTCGAGGCAAAAGACTTTAAGCTAACTTCGCAGCCCCATGAAGCACCTCAAGGCCATCAACAAATATTTTCTGAAGTACCGCTGGCGATTGCTGCTCGGCATCGTCTTCATTACACTTTCTAACTATTTCCGCATTCTCAGTCCGCAGCTATCCGGTTACGTGGTAGACAAGGTAGAGCAATCTATCCGCGGAACAGTAGAACATGCGGGCCCGCTGCACTCAGCACGCCCGGGAAACTATGATATACTGGTGCAACAAATTATCCGCTGGCTGGATAATAACGCCAGCAGCTTTGGCAGCATCATCGTCATCTGCGGTATCACCCTGCTGGTACTGGCGCTGCTGGGTGGTTTCTTTATGTTCCTGATGCGACAAACAGTTATTGTCATGAGCCGGCTCATTGAATTTGATCAGAAGAACGAAGTGTACCAGCACTACCAGCAGCTGGATGCGGCTTTCTATAAACGCAATAGCACCGGCGACCTGATGAACCGCATTACGGAAGATGTGAGCCGGGTAAGAATGTATACCGGTCCGGCCCTCATGTACTTTATCAACCTGGCCGTCACCATCGGGTTTAGTATTTATTTTATGGTGCGCGCCAATGGTATGCTTACTTTATACGTGTTATCTCCGTTGCCCATCCTGGCATTTACCATCTACTATGTAAACAATATCATTCATAGAAAGAGCGAACGCATCCAGGCCCTGCTTTCTGACCTTACCACTACCGCGCAGGAATCTTACTCCGGCATCCGCGTCATAAAATCCTTTGTGCAGGAAAAAGCGATGATGGGCTTCTTCAATAAAAACAGTGCAGACTACCGTACCAATGCCATTGGGCTGAGCAAGGTAGAATCTATTTATTTTCCCTCTATGGCATTGCTGATTGGCCTTAGCACACTGCTGACCATTATGATTGGCGGCGTGTATGCGCTTACGGGCAAGGGCGGTGTTACCACGGGTACCATTACAGAGTTTGTGATGTATGTAAACATGCTCACTTTTCCGGTGAGTGCCATTGGGTGGACGGCCAGCATGATACAGCGGGCCGCGGCTTCACAAAAACGTTTGAATGAATTTTTGGATACGCCTTCTTCTATTACAGATGCACCCACCGTGCAATCGCCCGTGATGCAGGGTGATATTGTATTTGATAAAGTGAATTTTACCTACCCTGATACCGGCATACATGCCATACAGGACTTTTCAGTGCACATCAAAAAAGGCCAGAAGATTGCCATCATTGGCAGAACCGGCAGTGGCAAATCTACCGTTGCACAACTGCTGTTGCGGATGTACAACCCTGATAGCGGTCGGATTTTGATTGATGGGGTAGACCTTCGCCAGGTAAAACTTCGCTGCCTGCGCGAGCAGATCAGCTACGTGCCGCAGGATGTGTTTCTCTTCAGCGATACGGTTACCGGTAATATCACTTTTGGGGTGGGCAATGCACCCTTTGAAAAAGTAGAGGAAGCCGCCGCCTATGCCAGTGTAGACAAGGAAATAAAGGGATTTGCGCAGCAATACAATACCATGATTGGCGAGCGCGGCGTAACCCTCAGCGGCGGGCAAAAACAACGTATCTCCATTGCGAGGGCACTGATAAAAAATCCGCAGGTGGTGGTGTTTGATGATTGCCTCAGCGCAGTAGATGCAAAAACGGAGAACGAGATCATCGGCAACCTGTACCGCTTCCTGCAACAAAAAACAGCCATCATTATTACCCACCGTATTTTTTCATTGTTTGATTTTGACAATATACTGGTGCTGGATGACGGAAAGATCATCGAGCAGGGAAGGCATGCAGAACTGATTGCGCGCAACGGCTATTACCGCCGTTTGTATGAAGAACAGCAACAGCAGGAGCATGGCAATGGTAAAGCGCTGGTATAAACGCTTTTCGGCAGTTTTACCGGCCTGTAACCGCGTATCCTGCGCCGTTATACAGTAAAAACACCGGCCAGGCGACGTTATCCCGATGGTGATTGTCCGAAAAGGGGTTTCAAATTTTGCCAGTTCTAAAACAATATTATATTTGTAAGGCATTCTAAAACCAACATTTCGATAAACTGAAAATCATTACAACTGTGGCGTACGAAAACAACAATGAAAAACGGATGGAAAGCGTTTACAGCAAACGCATCAGGGCCGGCAAAAGAAGGACCTATTTTTTTGATGTAAGAGCAACGCGTAGTAACGATTATTATCTTACTATCACTGAAAGCCGTAAAAAATTTGAGGGCGAAGGGTACGACAGGCATAAGATTTTTCTGTACAAAGAAGATTTCAATAAGTTTATCAAAGGGTTGGTGGAAGCAGTAGATTACGTAAAGACTGACCTCATGCCCGATTTTGATTTTGATGCCTTTAACCATGATCAGGCAGGCAACGAGATGGACGGTGAAGAGACCAATGGTATCGCCGCCATGGCTGCTACCCCTGTAGCAAGCGCCGCTGCGCCGGTATCCATACCAGAAACCAGCACCAGCAATGTGCCCAATACAAGCGCTACCGAAGAAGTAGATAAATGGTAAAAACACTTACAAATAGCCGCCCCTCCGCACGGAGGGGCTTTTTTTTGTACATGCATTAAATAAATTAATAACGGCAACGTTGTAGTTGTACATGAAAAACCAACTTGCCCTGCTGGCAGTGCTCATGCTGCTTATTACTGCTACTGTTGCCGTTGCCCAACCCATGTGCGGGTTTGATACCCGCCACCAGCAACAGATGAGAGATGACCCCGCCTACAAACAGTCTGTTCTGGAAAGTGAAACAAAAATTCAGCAATACATACAGGAACATGCCTCCCAGCTTTCGCGGGTTGGTGCCATTAATGGCGTGTTGTATAAAATTCCGGTAGTGGTTCATGTGGTGCACACCGGTGGCATGGTTGGCAGCATTTACAATCCTTCTGATGCACAAATAATGGGCGCCATTAATTACCTGAATGATGTCTTTAGCGGTGCCTATCCCGGAACAGAGGGGGTAGGGGATATACAGATTCAATTTGTTCTTGCTTCAACAGATACCAATTGCAATGCGAGTACCGGCATAGAAAGAATAAACGGCAGCAGCCTTACCAATTACGCAGCCAACGGGGTGAACAACTCAACAAGTGGTGGTGTAAGTGATCAGGCATTAAAAGATTTTTGTCGTTGGGATGCCTCAGGCTATTACAATATTTATGTAGTTAATAAAATTGATGGAAAGGACGGCACCAGTGGCCAGTTTGTGGCCGGTTACGCCCAGTTTGCAGGCGGGTACAGTCACCGCACAGACGGTACCATCATGCTGGCTACCCAAATGGCGGCAGGTCAAAAAACGCTGCCGCATGAAATTGGTCATGCCCTTAATCTCTATCACACTTTTGAGGGGTCTGCTGATAACAGCACCTGCCCGGTCAACACGGACTGCAATGTGAACGGCGATAAAGTATGCGATACAGACCCGGTTTCCAATAATAATGTGGCAGGGGTGTATGACTTCAGCTGTCGTACAGGAACCAATACCTGCAACAGCGCGGCTTACTCTATCAACACCGAGCACAATATTATGGCTTATACAAACTGCTATACCTTGTTTACGGCCGGTCAAAAGACGCGGATGCTTGCAGCCATGTCATTGTCAAACCGGGCCAGCCTTGTAAGCTCCTGGGCCGTGCCCGGCAGCACATACCCCTCCGGTTTCACCCCTGCCACCGCACCGTCCTGCACGCCAGTTAGCGGTACCAATGCCATGGCCGGCAACTATACCGGTATACTTGGTGTAAGCATTGCCAACCATGCCGTAAGCTCAGATCCGCCCTTTGCTGATAATGGCTATGTAAACAAAGCCGACAAATGCCAATCCATGTTTCCGTTGGTGAAGAATAATACCTATACCATTTCCGTAACACTGTTAGAGCAAAACCAGGAACAGGTTAAAGCGTGGATAGATTACAATAACAACGGCGTTTTTGAAGCAACGGAACAGATTTTTGCCATGGACAATATTCCCTTCGTTATTCAAAAGCGGGAGTTAACCGTGAGTGGAAGCTTCACCGTTCCTGGTACGGTAGCTGCTGGCACAGTGGTACGTTTACGGCTTACAAATGACTTGGGCAGCGGGTACTTCAGCTACAATATCAACAATGGATGCTACGCATCAAATTACGGACAAACCGAAGATTACCCGGTTATGTTATCTGCAGCTGCGGCATTACCGGTATCGCTGACGTCAATTGCTGCCAGCAGGCGCGCCAGCTCGGTAGTGGTTTCCTGGCAAACTGCTTTTGAACAGAACGCAAAAAGCTTTGAGATTGAAAGATCGGTAGACGGCGCTACGTTTACCACCATTGGTAATGTAGCTGCACTCAACAGCAGCACCGGTGGCAATTATACTTACACAGATAAAAACCCGAACGCAGGAAAATTATACTACAGACTGAAACAGATAGATTTTGATAACAGGTCAGAACGCAGCAAAATAGTATTGGTGGATCCGGCAACCAACGCAACAGCTGCCCGCGTTGTACAAAATCCTTTCACCAACCAGATTGCCTTTGATTTTGGAAAAACCCAAACTGGCAATGCGTCTATTCAGTTGATTGACCTGGCCGGCCGGCAGGTATTTTATAAAAACCAGGAAATATCAGGGCAGTCGCTCATAACCATTAACCTGTCAGGTTCCGTTATAGCCTCCGGGGTGTATATATTGCAAATAAACACCCAGCAGGGCCGCTATATGCAGAAAGTAGTAAAGCAATAAATTAATCTGCCTATAATAAAAGGCCGGTGCAACTGCACCGGCCTTTTTATTAAAATGATATTATTGATTATCTCCGCTTGCGTGCAGGCGGTGCCGCCGGGTATAAAGGATTGGGCATATTCTCCGGCATTGCCTGCTGGCGGCTTGCACCAGTACCAGGCATTCTATCATTGTTGGCATGCGGTACCAGCACGGCCATATTATCCTGCGGCATGGTATATACCGTGCCCAGTTGATTGCTATGACTTTTTACTGCGCCGGGATTCAAGGCTTCAAAACTTTTGGATCTAAGGCCGGGGAAAAGGCCCTTGCCCAGTGGCGCTGAGAACTGGTCTCCGGGCAGCACCAGCACCGAACTGTCTTCGCTGCTGTGCGGCAGCACTAAACTTTCTTTCTGGCCAAGGGCGTTCTGCGCAAAGCCCAGCATAACGCTGATGGTAAAAATGGCAGCTGTTTGCATGGTAATGCAATTTGGTGGTACCTGAAGGTAAGTTATTTCCTGATTTTTTTAAAGGCATTGATGAGCCCGTTGGTAGAGCTGTCGTGACTATGCACCGGTGCATCATCCTTTAA
>DATJGC010000047.1:0-6581 GCA_035495345.1 Chitinophagaceae bacterium
ATAATTTCTTCCTTGGTAAAATTTCTTTCCAGTTTTATGGCAATGATCCACTCTTTTAATTTTTGAATGGCACGGGTAAAGCGGTTGGAAGAACGTTCATCAAACATATTCAGCGCCAGCTGCTGGGTAATGGTACTGCCACCGCCCTTGGTGCCCAGGAAAAAAACAGCGCGCAAAACACCTTTGGCATCAATACCGGAATGATCGTAAAAACGCTCATCTTCGGTGGCTACCAGCGCATCTACTACATGCCTTGAAATATCGTTGTAGCGCACATTGCTGCGGTTGCCACGGTCCAGGTAATACTTACCCATCATGGTACCGTCATTGGCATATATTTCTGTTGCCTGAAGAACGGAAGGGTTCTCCAGCTCTTCCAGCGAAGGCATTTCACCAAAAATGCCAAAGTTGAGCAGCAACATAAAAAGAATAAAAGCGCCTGTACCAATGCCGGTGATTATCCAGAAAACGCGGACTGATTTTTTCATAATAACGTAATAAGTGTATAGTGAGCAGCAAAAATCTTACCCGAAAATAGCCAATAAGCAGCCTGTACCTGGTTCTGGCGGATGAAAGGCAATCAATTAATGATCAACTTTTCACTTACCGCAGCGCTATTTAAAGTTCTCTTTAAAGTTAGCTATAAGGAACTTTTTATAGGCAGGAACATCCTTGGTACTCTTTAACAGTTCAAGGTTATTCTCTGTAATGATAATAAATGAATATTTAGCGGCCGGCATCCAGGGTATAATTTCAAGCGGCGCCATTTTGCTGGCGGCGTTCATATACTCCAGTGAGGCTGCAGCATTCTCAAATTTGCCTATGAGCACAAATCGAATATCATCCGTTAACGGAAGCGGCAATACATCAATTTGTTTATTATAATATTTTTCCTTGTTGTAGCGCGTAAACGCATTTTTTGCCTCACCTACATACACGGGGTCTACCTTGTCCATTACCAATACCACATAATGGCCCTGTTCCGGCGCATTTACAAAACCTCCGGCGGGTGCGGGCAGCGGTTTCTTTACCAGTTTGCTGGTATCTGTGGTGCTTGGCGGCGCATTGCGTACTACTGGGGGCTGCTGCCTGGCCGTATCAGGCTGTTTTATCACTACGGGTCCCTGTACCATGGGCGTACCAACTGCGGCTATTGCCTGGCTGCTGTCTTCCGCCGGCCGTTCTATTTGTAAGTTGGTAAGGTATTCTTCAATCTGCGCGCGCCGGCCCAGCACATCAATCATGGTACGCGCTTTGGCGGCCATGGGTGAACTAGGGTAGAGGCTGCTGATATTCTTCAGCACGGCAATGGCGGCAGAATCTTCGCGCTGGTGCACATGGTAAACAGCTTCAATGTACAGGAGTTGCGGGCTCCAGAAGTGATTGCCATACAGGCTGTCTGCCTGGTGTTTTTTATTGAGCGCTTCGGCAAATTTGCCTTCTATAAAAAGATTGTACACTTCATCATACACCACAGCTCCTTCTTTTTTTCTACCGCTGTCTGCCGGCACGGGGTTGTTGATGATGCCGGTGAGCTGGCTTTTTGCAAATTTGGTATCCATCAGTTGCTTCACGGAGGCTGCTTTATCTGCATCGCCCAGCTTGGTGTAACAGTAATAAAGATTAAAGAGGGTTTGTTCTTCCAGTGCTGAACCCGGAAACTGGCTGCGCAGCGTTTCATAAGATGCTACGGCGTCTGCATATTCTTCCAGGTTATCCTGCAGTGCTTTACCGGTAGCAAATCTTGCCTGCAGTATGGAATCATTAGATACTTTCAGTTTTTCAGGGGTAAGCGGCAACTTGTTCTTTAAAGATTCAATGCTCAGCGGCTGCAGGTCTTCCGGCGCTTGTGCATCACCGGTAGCCGGCAGGTTATTGTTACGGGCAGCACTGGCCTGCTGCTTTATAGCGGCGCTTCGCTGCCAGTTATCTGCATTGGGCCGGTTGCCCCATTTTAATTTAAAATCATTAAATCCTTTGCCCCTGAGTGCCGCGTTGGCAAAATAAAAATCAGCTTTTGCGCCGCTGTTGAAGAGGTCTACCGGGGCGGCATTAGCGGTATTGCCTGCAAAGGTTTGTGTGGCATTGCCAAAACTTACATCATCTTCCTTTAGTCCCTGTTGCTTGCGCAACTGGCGCAGTAGTTTTTTTAAAAACGCAGTGCGATCTGCTTCGGGCATGGCAGCTATCTTTTGCAGGCTGTCTTGCCGCTGTATCACCAGTTGTTGTGCGGCAATGGTAGACAGCGCATCTTTCCGAAGGTTATAGGCGGGCAGGTCTTCGGGGTCTATGATTGCGGTATTGGTACTATCGTAATGGCGTTTTGCATTTACATAATCGCGCGCTTCAAATTCAAGGTTGGCCAGTGCCAGGAACGACCGGTTTTTTTGTTGCAGGTTATCAATGCTGTAGCGGATACTTTTTTCAAGAAATGCCTTTGCGGCGGCAGGCTGTTTCCGATCCAACTCTATTTGCGCAGCCGTGTAGTAAATGATATCCCGGTAGATAACATATTTATCCCTGCGGCCCATTTTTGCCAGAGCGTCCACGGCTTCCTGTATGGCTTTTTCATTATTGCCTTCACCTTGCCTTATCGCATTCAACACGGCATATACTTCCATCACCGGGTCAATGGTATGTTTTATTACGCGTTCATAAAAGCTTTTGGCCAGATCATGTTTATTGCTGGCTTCGTACAATTGCGCAATCAGGTATTCCCAACGGGCGGTTTCCTGTTTATTTTCCGTGTTGCCAAGCGCCTGTTCAAGGTATACAGCGGCACTGTCCCAGTTTTGTTGTTTATAAAAATACCAGGCCTGTGCTTCATTCAAATCTTCCCGCAGTCTGGAAGGGAACAATGGATCATACTTCAGCGTTTGCACAAGGCTGGCTGCTTCGGGCAGTTCATCATTGGCAATATAGGTGCGCGTTTGCCACACCAGTGATTCATTTCTGCTGGGCGGGCGCGATAGCAGCTTTTTTGCGATATTTCTTTTTTCATTGGTAGAAATGGAAAAGGCAGAACCTTCTTCATTGCTGTTAGAACCGATTACCTTGTCGTACCCGTCTTTTTCTTTTGGCGAAAAGGCATAATTCAGGTACTGGAAAGTGAGGTAGGCAGAATCGAAATCTTTTTTCAGGTAATAAGCCCGGCCAATCAGCAGGTAGAGATTATCCACCCAGTTGCTGCGCAAATCATGCAGCAGTATACCCGCAGTAGCTTTGTAAATAATAGAATCCAGGTCTGTTTTGTATTGCGCGGTTTCTTCAAAACCATAGTTGTAAAAGGAAAGCAGCTTTGTATAATCATCACGGTGCGCGGCCTTTGCACGTGCCAGCACTTCTTTCATTTTTTCGTTGGCGTTAAAATAAAAGTTGTAGTGGGTGGTGGTATTTTGCATGAACCGGCGCGGGATGGTAAATTTTTTATCGCCGGTTTTTTCTGAACGCAGTTTGCGGTTTTCAAATTTCTTGGGTTTGGGCAAATCAAAGCTAAGCCCGCCAATTTGTGCATAGCCGGCCGAACAATAAAACAGTAGTATAAAAACGGTGCTTACCCGAAGGAGTATCGTATCCATGAATTGCCGCAAACTAAACGCTTAATAACTGATTTTCAACAAAATTATTGTGAAAATTCAAACAATTTTCCAGTTTTGGGAGAAGGCAATCGTTGAATAAACCAGGCTCCTTCAATGAACAATTGTAGGGAACGTCAGTGCCCTCCAGGGCATTGTATAAAAGCCACAATAGTGAAGCTTCTGTTGTTCAGCCCTCCATAGCAAATAACATACCCTGCTTATCACCGGTATCCACTTTTCTCTGTCTTGAAAGAAACGGTACGGCGGGGATAAAAAAATCACCCCTTGGCGGCAATAAAAACCGCATTTTCTGTTATGATGAAAGCATTTTCCTAAACAGACATTTCGGGCTACCTTAGTTGCCGTTAAAGCTGATTTTTACATTATGGCCAAATTATTTGATGCCGATACAACACTAAAACGCCTGCGGAACCGTTACCGACTGGTAGTAATGAATGACGACACTTACGAGGAGGTGGTCACCTTTAAGTTGTCCAGGATGAGTGTCTATATATTCTTGAGCACAATTTTTGTTGTGCTTACAGGGCTTACGGTAGCATTGATTGTTTTTACACCGCTAAAGCTCTATATACCAGGCTACGGAGATGTAAACAGCACCCGCGAACTGCGTGAACTGAAGATAAGAACCGACTCGCTGGAGCACGCCGTCAGGTACAAAGATGAATACCTGCAAAGCATCAAGGGCGTTTTACAGGGCAACACCTCTATTAAGCTGGATACCACCGCCCTGAACCTGCCGGCACCAGAGAAAATTAACGACTAAAATCTAATACTTATGTTTAAAGGAAAATCCAAATCCGAATTTTTTGCAGAAACCTCCGGCAGCAGCGCCGCCAGTCTTATCAGCGCCGGTACCACCCTCACAGGAGATATTAACTCCAATGCTGATTTACGGATTGATGGCACCCTGGTAGGTAATATCAACAGCACTGCCAAAGTAATCATCGGCGCCAACGGCACTGTAAAAGGTGATATCAATGGCCAGCAGGCGGATATTCTTGGTAAGGTTACAGGAGCGGTTAAAGTAAAAGAATTACTACAGTTAAAAGGCAGCAGCGTTATACAGGGCAATATACATGCAGGTAAATTACAGGTAGAGCCCACGGCCACCTTTAATGGCGAGTGTCATATGAATGTGGCGCCTGCACTTGCAGAAAAAACAACAGAGAAGGAAAAAGAAGACGCGCGCCTTCCTGAAAAAAACAATGTCTCCGCAGTCAAATAACAACAAAGATCTTATGCGATATGCCGGGCTTGCCACCCAAATGCTGGTGAGTCTTGGCATAGCCGTGTTCCTTGGACTGAAGGCCGATAAATGGCTCAGCCTTTCTTTTCCGTTATTGTCCTGGTTATTACCTTTGCTGGTACTGGGTGCTATTATCTTCCAGATTATCAAAGCAACCGGTCCAGACAAGCATGAGCATAAATGAACGCCTGCAAAAAAATAAAACAGCCCTTCCGCTAGTTCTCGTATACTGTATCTCCAATGTTTTTTTAATACTGGGTAAAAAGCAGTTGACGGCATGGGGCGTAGACCAGGCAGTGGTGATTGTGGGCAATCTTATCCTTTTCATTGTCAGCATTGTCTCCCTATTTTTATACCAGCGCGCCATTGCCCACGCCAATACCACCGGTTTTCTGAGAAATACGTACAGCGGTCTTTTTTTTAAACTGCTTGTATGCATATTTGCTGTCTTTGTATATGCGTTTACGGTGAAACAGCAGCTCAACAAACCTGCACTGGTGGCCTGCATTTTTTTATACTTCCTGTATGCCCTGCTAGAAATGCGCAGCCTGATGCAATGGAACAAAGCCCGCCGAAATGCCTAAGCAGGAGTTTCCGATCACTTACCTGGAAAATTACTTACCGGCCAGTGCCGCCCCGCTGGCCCTGCAACTGTTGCAACAACACAAGGTGCACCTAACCATAACGCGTGAACGAAAAACGGTGCTGGGAGATTACCGGCATGCACATAACAATGCCGCCCACCGCATCAGCGTCAATGGTAATCTTAACCACTATGCCTTTCTTATAACACTGATTCACGAGCTGGCCCACCTGCTTACTTTTATGCAATATGGTAATCGTGTAAACGCGCATGGGCGGGAGTGGAAGCTGGTCTACAAACAACTACTGCTGCAATTTCTGGTACTCTCCATTTTTCCGGCAGATATCTTTGCCGCGCTGCAATCATCGCTCAACAACCTGCCTGCCAGCAGTTGCGCAGATGAGGGATTGATGCGTGTACTCCGCCGTTACGACGATAATGCGCCCGGGATGCTGCTGGTAGAAGAACTGCCCGATGGTGCGCTCTTTTCTTTAGACGATGGAAAGATTTTTAAAAAAGGCAAACGCCTTCGCAAACGCTTTCAATGCACCGAAGTTAAAACCGGCAAGCTCTATCTCTTCAGCCCCGTGTATGAGGTAAAAAAAGTTTCCTGAATCATTTGCTGCATGCAACTTTGGTTGCTATTGCACTGTCTGAAAGAAAAATCAGTACGGTACGATAAACCTTTTAAACCAAGTGTATGAAGAAAATTGTATGTAGTTTTTTAGCGTTGTTTTTATTAGCCTCATTCGCAAAGGCGCAAACAGAAAAGGGCGACTGGCTGGTAGGTGGCAGCATGACCATTAACACCACCAAGGGTAATAGCGAATTTACTTTTCAGCCTTCCGGCGGTTACTTTTTTGCCAACAACTTTGCTGCCGGCGCCCAATTGCAACTTAGTTTTTCCAAGCAGGAAGATACCAAGTACAGCGCTTTTTCCGCCGGGCCCTTTGCGCGCTATTATATCAACATCAAAGAATCTGCATTGAAACCTTTCTTTCATGCAGACTTCAATATAGGCAGCACCGGTGTAAAAGTGCCTGGCTTCGATAAAACCAGCACCACCACTACCAGCTTCTTTATTGGCGCGGGCGCAGCCTACTTTATCAATAACAATGTAGCGCTGGAAGCCCTGGCCGGTTACAATCGTATT
>DATJGC010000048.1:0-3431 GCA_035495345.1 Chitinophagaceae bacterium
ATTCAGGTTGGCCTCTGTAATCACCGCCCTGTGAATCTTCGACTTTAATATTTCTATATCCATGCTTTGTTAATTAAAAAATAAAATTCGAAATGTAAGAATGTAAAAGCGACTGGCCGGCTTTTCGGTTGCAAAAGTCAACCAGGAAGTTTCAAAATAATTGTATTCAATACGGCCCATTATCGTGAAAGGGTCATATTGTCAATCAATCTTACTTCCCGCTGAAAAGCGGCCACCAGTGCCACCAATGGTTGCCGGCCATTCCACTGCTGTACTGGTTCAAGCGTCTGCGCATCAGCTATAGAAACATAATCTACCCTAAAATCGTTCGCTTCAAGCATTTCAATGGAGGTATCTACTAGTGATTGCGTAGCACCAGGTGCAATGCTACGCTGAATAAACCGTAGCACAGCAGAAATACCGGTGGCGTTTTGCCGCCCGCGCTCGTCCAGGCGCGTGTTGCGGCTGCTCATGGCCAGGCCGTCTGCTTCACGCAGGGTAGGGCAGGTATGTAACTGCACGGGCAGGTTTAATAGCTTTATCAGGCGCTCCACTACCATGCATTGCTGGTAATCTTTTTGTCCCATGTACAAGTGCGCAGGCCCCACAATGCGCAGCAGGCGGTCCATTACCCTGCAAACACCCTGGAAATGCCCGGGGCGGTATTTTCCTTCCAGCAGCTGCTCCAGGCGGCCGAGGTCATAATGCACAGGGCTGCTCAATCCGTCAGGATAGATCTCAGCCACAGACGGTAAAAAAACAATACTGGCGCCGGCCTGCGCCAGCAGCTCCAGGTCTTTTTCAAGGGTGACCGGGTACTTTTCAAAATCTTTTGGATCATTAAACTGGGCGGGGTTTACGAAGATGCTGACTACGGTAACGGGGTTAGCCGCGGCGCTTGCCATAATGAGTGAAATATGCCCCTGGTGCAATGCACCCATGGTGGGCACAAAGCCAATGCTGGCGCCACTTGTACGGCACTGCTGCAAGTGGGTAGTAAGGGCAGCGGCTTTTTTGAATAGAATCATGCTATTTGGAATGAAATGGCCTGTAATACTGATATTTCGGTGAAAAAGTCTTACCTTTGCCCACTATTTTTTTTACGCTTTGCTCATTAATTTAAGTCGCGAATGTCAACAAAGAAAAGAATTTTATTCATTGCCAGCGAAATGTCTCCTTACCTGGAGATGACAGAGTTTTCTGAAATTGTGAACAAGCTGGCCATAAAATCAAACGACAGTGGCTTCGAAATTCGGTGCATCATGCCCCGTTTTGGTGTTATTAATGAGCGCAGGCACCGTTTACATGAGGTGGTAAGACTTTCCGGTATCAATGTTTCTGTTGACAATGACGATTATCCCCTACAGATAAAAGTGGCTTCCCTGCCCAATGCCCGCCTCCAGGTTTATTTTCTTGATAATGAAGACCTTTTTAAACGTAAATATATTTTTCACGACGAGAAGGAAAAGTGGTTTGAAGACAATGGACTGAGAGCGGTGTTTTTTTGTAAAGGTGCCCTTGAAACCGTTAAGAAATTTGGCTGGCCGCCGGATATCATTCATTGTAGCGGCTGGATGACGGGTCTGATACCAATATACCTCAAAACCGTATACAAGAAAGAACCCGTGTTCTCTCACAGCAAAGTGGTTTTTTCTCTGGGGCAAAATACGTTCAAGGAAAAGCTGGGCAATGATTTTATAAAGATTGCCAATATCAACCCTGCTTTACTGAAAGATAAAGACCTTGAAGTTTTTAAAGACGCTACCAATACGGCCATGTTCCGCGGTGGTGCAGCCTATGCAGATGCTATTACTTTTGGTGCTGAAAAGATTGAAAAAAAGCTGGTGGATGAATTTGGAAAAGTAAAAGGAAAGAAGGTGCTTGCCTACAATGCAGAAAGTGATTTAACAGACTATTTGCAACTCTATACCGACCTTGCCAAATAGTTATTATTCGTTTACTCTTACTAATCTTTGCCGCTTGTGAAGCATCTCTATTGTTATGTTACTGTTCTCTTTGCGCTCATCTTTATACAATACTCCTGTGCTAAAATAGATACTACCGTACTGGGTAGTGACCTGATACCCGTTGTAGACAATGTAAACACCTTTGATACAACGCTGGAAGTGATTACCAACAATGATTTTCTGCCAGATACCAATGCCATCACCTATAATGAAGACAACGCAGTAGGTCTCATTAATGACCCCAGTTTCGGTACTACGCGCGCAGATATCTATGCAGAAATTGTATCTCCTTCTTACGGTACTGCACACCCGTTTACCGGCAAAGACAGCGTAAAGACCATTGACTCTGTGGTGATGCGCCTTGCTTATAAAACCGTGTATGGAGATTCTCTTACCCCGCTCAATATTACCGTAAGCGAAATAGACCCGGCCGCTAATTTTAAAGATTCATTGAATGGCTACCGCCTTAATACGGCTGATTTTCCTACCACCGGTCCGCAACTGGCCAATGCCAATGTAGATATTACGAAGCTGAATGATTCTGTGCAGATCAGCTTTCCCGGAGATACGGTGAAGCTGATCAATATAATGCGGCTGCGGTTAGACAACAGCATCGGCTTTCGCCTGGCTTCTTTTGATACCGTATCAGGTGCCGCCTACTTTAATGATTCTACTTTTAAAACCAAGTTTAAAGGCTTTGCCATTAAAGCCGGTGCCAGCGGGCAGGCCCTGGCCTATGTAAACCTGCTGGATGCCAGTTCTCAGCTGACGGTGTATTTTCATGGTCCAAAAGGTGGCAACCCAGACAGCGCCCGGCGCACCACCTTTACGTTTGCACCTTACATGCATGCCAACCTGGTAAAACGCACGCCTGCCGGACCTTACGCTGCCAATATGAGCAACTCAAACCCGAATGATCCCTATCTCTATATTCAGTCTGCACCAGGTTCTTATGCAAGTATCAAAATGCCGGGTTTACAGGGATTAAGCAACCGTGTCATTCACCGTGCAGAGCTCATCATAGAGCGTGATGTAACGGTTACGGCCATGAACGAAACCCTGCTGCCACCGCCGGTGCTCTTCCTGGATGCCATAGATTCTGCCAACGGACAGCGCGCGCTGGCCATTCCTAACTATGATTTCAGGTCTGAAAACAATACCTATAATTTGCTTGAATTTGGCGGCCTCCTGCGCCCAGATGAAACCTACCGTTTTTCGCTCACAAGATATATACAGGGTATTATAACCAGGCATGAGCCTGTTTATACACTCAGGCTCTATGCGCCTTATTTCATAACCCCTTACTACAAAGATGCCACCTATGGATTGCTCAAGTACCCCATTGCTGTCAGCAGCAAGATTGCTTATGGCCGGGTAGCCGTAAAGGGCGGCGGTTTTGCAGACCCGCAAAAGAAGATGCGGGTGAGAATTATTTATTCTAAAATCTAAAAACGGCAATTATCT
>DATJGC010000049.1:0-16115 GCA_035495345.1 Chitinophagaceae bacterium
TGTTCTTCCGAGTCTGTGACTCGTAAACAGTTCTTGGCAAACGAGCAGCGATCCCCGTCTGACCCTTGGTCTGACGGGGTAGCAATAACAGCAAGCTGCCCTCGCGCCATTAAAATAAAATCATTAAGCGTGCTAATCTGCCCTCATCGCCTTAAGCCGTCAGACCAAGGGTCAGACGGTTGAGACCTTCCTTCAGCTCACGAACGCTGCTATTGCTATGTTCTTCCGAGCCTCTTGCTGAGGCAGTTCTGAGTTCCTAATTCTTAGCCCTTTGTTACAAGTCAGTTTCGAGGCATTTTTTTCAGCGTTGATGATTTGCAGAACAATTTTTTTGATGGGATAGAGTTACTGTGCCGAAGTTTTTTTGGCTGGCGGTGGGGAGATGAAATGATGCAACGGACAGGCACCTAAAAATTGGCGGGCTGGGCGGGGAGGCGGCAACGATAGCCGGAAGTAGTTGGTCGATGCGGCCATCAACAATTGTTCAGAAGGGCAGTTACTAACACTTGTTAAGCGCCTGAGAAACGGGTGACAATTACATGACACGGATCAAAACTTGATCATAAAAATCGGCTGAAACCCGCGCCAGTAGCGGAAAAAAAAAATTTTCCGATGTTGGTATTTTGTTAAAATCCTGACTTATTTTTGCAACCAGAAAGGCAAGTTTTTCCACATAATTACCTGATACAAAGAGCTTATGATTTATCATAGATCAATCGCCCAAAAAATATCCTATCACGTCTTTTTCTTATTTCTTTTGGTTTCAGGTTTTACGGTATCCGCCCAGGATATTGCCGCTGGTAAAACGCTTTTTTCCAACAATTGCGCTTCCTGTCACAATCCCATAAAAGATGCTACCGGCCCGGCCCTGCAGGGTGTTACCCAGCGCGTTCCGGACAAAGCCAAACTGCATGCCTGGATAAGAAACAATAACGCCGTTCGCGCCGCAGGCGATCCTTATTTCAACGACCTCTTCAACAAGTGGAACAAGACACCGATGAACTTGTTCACCAGCCTGACTGATGCTGAAATTGATAATATCCTGGCTTATGTAGAGTCATATAAGGCCCCTACAATAGATCCCGGAAAGCCTGATCCAGGCGGACAGACCGAAAGTGACAATTCACTGCTGTATGGTATCCTGACACTGATACTGGGCGTTATCACGCTGATTCTGTTACAGGTAAACAGCAACCTGAAGAAATTATCAGATGATAAAGAAGGTGTTCCTGCCCATGAGCCGGTGCCTTTCTATCGCAATAAAGCCTATATCGCCACTTTTGCCGTTGTGCTTTTCATCATTGGCGGATATTATACCATCCAGGGCGCCATTGGCCTGGGCAGAAACAAAGATTACCAGCCTGAACAGCCCATTTATTATTCTCATAAGGTACATGCCGGTGTAAACCAGATAAGCTGTTTGTACTGCCATGGTGGTGCTTACGAAGGCAAACACGCCAATGTACCCTCCGTAAACGTGTGTATGAACTGTCATATGGCCATCAATGAATACGGCGCCGGCAGTGAAAAGCTGTACCGTGAAGATGGCACCGAGGTAAATGGCACCGCGGAAATCCAGAAGATATATGCAGCGGCCGGTTGGGATCCAAAAACAAAAAAATATTCCGGTCGTGAAAAACCGGTTGAATGGGTAAAAATTCACAATCTCCCTGATCACGTTTATTTCAATCACTCCCAGCATACCCGTGCAGGAAAAGTGCAGTGCCAAACCTGCCACGGACCCATCCAGGAAATGCCCGAAGTAAAGCAGTTTGCTGACCTTAGCATGGGCTGGTGCGTTAACTGTCACCGCGAAAGCAAGGTTAACTTTTACAATGCAGAAACGGGCGAAGGCAACAAATTCTACAGCATCTACGAAAGTTTTCACAATGATTTGAAAAATAAGAAGGTAGATAGCGTAACCGTGGAAATGATTGGTGGCACCGAGTGCCAGAAATGTCACTATTAAGCCCCCGCGCTAAGAAGAGCATGGCAGAAGGCTAATAATTAAAGAATTCATACTTAATCACAAATAATCCCGCACGATGTGGGATAAGGGGCTAAAATTATGAGTAAAAAGTACTGGCAGAATTTCGGACAACTAAACAGTTCAGCTTCTATTGAACAGCCATCGGAGGATGAATTTCCTTCAGCACTGCCGCTGGAAAGCGAAAGTTTAGCCGATGCCAAAACTCCCCGCAGGGACTTCCTGAAATATGTTGGCTTTAGCACAGCCGCCGCTGCCATTGCCGCCGGTTGTGAAGTACCCGTTAGAAAAGTGATTCCTTATGTAAACAAACCACAGGATCTCACCCCCGGTATAGCTGATTATTACGCCACCACCTACGTTTCAGGAAGCGATGTAATACCCATTATTGCCAAAGTAAGAGACGGAAGGCCCATAAAAATTGAAGGCAATGAATTGTCTGCCGTAACGCTGGGAGGTACCACCGCCCGTGCCCAGGCTTCTGTGCTGGATTTATATGATACCGCAAGGCTTCGTTTCCCGATGGCAGATGGCAAAGAAGTAAGCTCACTTGAACAGTTTGATAAAATGGTAGGGGCTGCTATTGCCGGCTCAGCCCTTGTGTTGCTGACTCCCACCATTACCTCGCCCACCACCAAACAAATTATCACTGATTTTCTTGCTAAATACCCCGGTAGTCGCCACGTTCAGTACGACGGTATTTCTTACAGCGGCATCCTTACCGCCAATGAAGCCTCTTACGGCAAACGCGCCATACCCACCTACCAGTTTGATAAAGCAAAAGTAGTAGTTGGCCTCAGCGCAGATTTTCTCGGTACCTGGATAAACCCGGTAGAATACCAGCGCGGTTATACCCGCCTGCGTAAGATTGACGAGAAGAACATTGAAATGAGCAAGCACTACCAGTTTGAAAGCATGATGAGCATGACGGGTGCCAATGCAGACGAACGGTTTACGCATAAGCCTTCAGAAACAGGTGCAGTAGCACTTGCCCTGCTCAACGCAGTAAACGGTCAGCCCGTTAGCGGTGTGAGCGCCACGGTGAAAGCCGGCATTGAGAAAGTAGCCAAAGAATTACTGGCCAGCAAAGGCGCCTCACTGGTTGTCAGCGGCAGTAATAACAGCAGCATACAGGTAATTGTAAACGCTATCAACGAGGCAATCGGTGCCAACGGTACCACCATTAACTGGGCTTCGCCCCTGCTTACAAAACAGGGCGTAGATACAGATATGGCCCTGCTGGTAGCAGATATGGAAGCGGGCAAAATAGGCAGCCTGCTCATTTATGACGCCAACCCCGCCTATGATTATTTTGACGCAGAACGTTTTAAAGCGGCGCTCAAAAAAGTAAAGACCACCGTATCGTTCAACGAAAGAATGGACGAGACCACTGAACTTGTAAAATATGTTTTACCCGCGCACCATTACCTGGAAAGCTGGGGAGACGTTGAAATAAAACCAGGCTCTTTCAGCATGCTGCAGCCTACCATTAACCCGCTGTTTAAAACAAGACAGCTGCAGGATACCCTGCTGAAATGGAGCGGCAATACCAGCAATTACCATGATTATTTCAAGAATTACTGGGTAACCAAGCTGGGCAGCGAAGAAAATTACGAGAAGGCGCTGATGCATGGAGTGCTGGAAGCAGAAAGCGCTGCGGCTCCCGCTGCCTTTAATGCAGGCAAAACCGCCGAAGCCGTAGCTGCAATCGGCACTGCAAAGAAAGGTGGCAAGTATGAATTGGTATTGTACCAGAAACCCGTGTTGGGCGATGGCAGACAGGCGAACAATCCCTGGCTGCTTGAAACACCAGACCCCATTACCCGCGCCAGCTGGGATAACTATGTAATGATATCTCCTTCACTGGCCAAGGAGCTGCTGAAAGTAGATATTGCAGACCGCAAACAATCAGATGAGTTTGAAGTACATCCGGACAAGCCGATACTTAAAATAAAAGCCGGCAATAAAGAAGTATTACTTCCTGCCATGATTGTTCCTGGTATGGAGGCCAATACCATTGCCATGGCAGTAGGCTATGGAAGAAATACAAAGTCTGGTCGCGCTACTGTAGGCGCCGGAAAGAACGTCTACCAGTTTGCCGCCGGTGGAGATATGAATGTGCCCGATGTTAGCATTGAAGTAAGTGGCGAAAAATACAAAGTGGCGCAAACACAAACACACAATTCTTACGAAGGGCGTGTGGAAGTGGTAAAGGAAATGAAATTGTCTGACTTCAAAAAGAAGCCTGATCATATTCTTGAAGAAAGGGATAAGGAACTGAAACCCTGGGGCGGTTTGGAAAACTTTACCAAGGAAGGTACCATCTATCCTTACTACGATAAGCCCGGCATTAAATGGGGCATGAGCATCGACCTTAACAGTTGCTTTGGCTGTGGCGCCTGCGTGGTAGCCTGTACGGCTGAGAATAACGTAGCGGTAGTAGGTAAGAGCGAAGTATTGCGCTTTCATGATATGGCCTGGTTGCGTATCGACCGCTATTTCAGCGGAGACCCTGCCAACCCAGACAGCATCCAGACTATTTTTCAACCCATGCTTTGCCAGCATTGTGACAATGCCCCCTGCGAGAACGTTTGCCCTGTAGCTGCCACCAACCACAACAGCGAAGGCATCAACCAAATGATCTATAACCGTTGTATTGGTACAAGGTATTGCGCCAACAACTGTCCGTATAAAGTACGCCGTTTTAACTGGGCCGATTACACCGGTGCCGACAGCTTCCCCAATAACCAGGATCAGCAACTGGTAGGTCACCTGGATGACACCGTTCACATGATGAATGATGATCTTACCCGCATGGTGCTGAACCCCGATGTAACGGTAAGAAGCCGCGGTGTTATTGAAAAATGTTCTTTCTGCGTACAGCGTCTGCAGGAAGGAAAGCTGAAAGCCAAAAAAGAGAACCGCACATTAACAGACAACGATGCTAAGACAGCCTGCCAGCAGGCCTGCGCATCTGATTCTATTGTGTTTGGTAATGTAAACAATAAAGACAGCATGATTAGTACCGTTCGCCGGGAAAACCAGAACCGCCTGTTTTATGCGCTTGAGCAGCTGCATACATTGCCCAATGTGAACTACCTGGCAAAAATCCGCAACACGGAAGTACTGACAGGCGTAACAGAAGGCTTTGAGAAAGAAGGCAGCGGCGGCGGTGCGGGCGAAGAGCGACCAGTGAAGGAAACTCATTAATACAGCAGCAAAGGCAGCAGATACCAACAATATTGAAACCGTTAAAAGCTAAAGGCCCTTGCCAATAGCCCAAAGCTCAAAATATGTCATTACTCAGATACGAATCTCAGGTACGCGAACCACTGGTGACGGGCGCAAAAACCTATCACCAGGTTACTGAAGACATTATCAGGCCCATAGAAATGAACCCAAGCCGCTTATGGTATATTGGTTTCTTTATTTCTGTGGCACTGCTGTGTTTTGGTATCTTCTCCGTTACCATGGAAGTTACCTATGGTGTAGGCCAGTGGAACCTTAATAAAACCATTGGCTGGGGCTGGGATATTACCAACTTCGTTTGGTGGGTGGGTATCGGTCATGCCGGTACACTGATCTCTGCCATCTTGCTCTTGTTCCGCCAGGGATGGAGAACAGGTGTAAACCGTGCAGCGGAAGCCATGACCATCTTTGCGGTTATGTGCGCAGGACAGTTTCCTATC
Organism: Chitinophagaceae bacterium; assembly: GCA_035495345.1. Classification (GTDB taxonomy): domain Bacteria; phylum Bacteroidota; class Bacteroidia; order Chitinophagales; family Chitinophagaceae; genus JACMLD01. The sequence continues at coordinate 5,677 of DATJGC010000049.1, forward strand.
TGGCACATGGGTCGTGTTTGGATGGCCTTCTTTGTAATGCCTTATCCCAATACAAGAGGACCGCTTTGGGTGAACTTCAACTCACCATTGTTGTGGGACGTATTTGCGATATCTACTTACTTCACCGTTTCATTGTTATTCTGGTACTCTGGTTTGTTGCCTGACCTCGCTACCGTGCGTGACAGGGCCAAACTGAAATGGCGCAAGATGATGTATGGTGTACTCAGCTTCGGCTGGACGGGTTCTACCAAACACTGGCAAAGGCATGAAAGCCTTTCACTGGTACTGGCAGGTCTTAGTACACCGCTGGTATTGTCTGTGCATACCATTGTATCGTTCGACTTTGCCACTTCCGTGGTGCCCGGCTGGCATACCACCATCTTCCCTCCTTACTTTGTGGCGGGTGCGGTATTCTCCGGCTTTGCCATGGTGCAAACGCTGTTGCTGATTACACGTAAAGTATTAAAGCTTGAAGACTATATTACGCTGGAGCATATTGAGGTAATGAACAAGGTAATTGTGCTTACCGGTTCCATTGTGGGTGTAGCCTATATTACAGAGCTCTTCATCAGCTGGTATGGACAGAACCCATATGAGGCCGCGGCCTTCCGTAACCGTTGGGATCTTTCTACACCGTATGCCTGGAGTTATTATATCATGATGGGCTGTAACGTACTCTCTCCACAGTTCTTCTGGTTTAAGAAACTTCGTCGCAACCTGCTCTTCACTTTCTTCATGAGTATATTGGTAAACGTAGGTATGTGGTTTGAGCGTTTTGTAATCATTGTTACCTCTATCTACCGCGACTTTCTGCCCAGCAGCTGGAGTACGTATTACTCACCCAGTATTTATGAAGTAGGCTTTTACCTGGGCACCTTCGGTCTGTTCTTTACCTGCTACTTCCTTTTCTCTAAATTCTTCCCGGTAATTGCCCTGGCAGAAATCAAACATATTCTGAAGAAGAACGGAGAAAGCTATAAAAACAATATGACCCGGATTGATACGCAGTCTGCAGAAGCATTTGCACATGAACATGCACATGATCATGGCGTGTAAGCAGCTGAACAAGGGCTGAACAGGTAAGATATTAAAAGGGAGGCTGACAGCAACGGCTGCTGGCTCAAAGCTTAAAAAATATGAGTGTTAAAAAATTTATTGTAGGCTGTTTTGATGAGGAAAATGCGTTGTTCTCCGCAGTAAAGAACGTGCGCAAAAGCGGCTATAAAATCTATGATGTTTATACGCCTTTTCCCATTCACGGTCTTGATAAGGCAATGGGCCTTCGTGATACAAGCCTGCACACCGCCGGTTTTATCTATGCTATCACCGGTACTTCCACCGCACTGTCTTTTATCAGCTGGGTGTTTACCAAAGACTGGCCTTTGAACATAGGTGGCAAGCCACATTTTGCACTGCCAGCCTGGATACCCATTATGTTTGAGCTGACCGTATTGTTTTCAGCCGTGGGCATGGTGCTTACTTTTTGCTACCTCTGCCAGTTGGCACCGTTTGTAAAAAAGCATCATTTTCACCTGCGTGCAACAGATGACCTGTTTGTAATGGTATTGGAAACCACTGCCAAAACCAATGAAGCAGATGTACTCTCTTACCTGCAGAAACTGGGCGCGGTAGAAACCAATGTACAGGAAGCAGAAAGCGGCTGGTGGCTGGGTAGATATGATAAAGACAGCCTGCCTTTTGAAGTAAGGGAAGCAAACGTATAAGCGCACAATTTGAAACGATCTTTTATTCCATACAAATGAAGAAATTATCAATCATAGCAAGTATCACGGCCGGTATCCTGTTGCTGAACAGCTGCAGTGATGTAAAGCGTAAGCCAAACAGGGTGTATATGCCCGATATGGCCTACAGCGTGGCGGTGGAAACTTACTCAGACCATAGCAGGCTGGCAGATTCAGGCATCTTTTACAATGCAAGACCGGTAGAGGGCACCGTAAAATGGAATGAAGAAGTACATTATGAATTGCTGAAAGATACCACCGGCAGTTATGATCCTTCTGCCAGTATGAAGAATCCATTAGGTGCTTTAGATAAAGCACAGATGGTGGAAGCAGAAAGATTGTTTCTTGTAAACTGCGGCATCTGCCATGGCCAGAAGCTGGATGGTAACGGACCCTTGTACAAAGACGGAGCGGGCCCATACCCTGCAAAGCCCGCCAATCTGAGTGGTTCTGATCCAAAATATGCTTCTATGGCAGAAGGCACCATGTTTCATTCCATTACTTATGGCAAAGGATCTATGGGTAGCTACGCCTCACAGGTATCTCCCAAACAACGCTGGATGCTGGTGAGCTATATTAAAGCTAAACAGGCCGGAGCCGCCACACCCGCACCCGCTGGTGCAGCACCCGCAGCCGGTAAAGATTCAGCCGCCGCCGGCGCCAAGCCCATGGCTGCTAAATAGAAGAAACGAGAAGAGACTATAACTATTGAACGAGTATAAATTTTTTGCGCATGTCGTCATTTAAAGAATATTTCGAGATTCCTTCCCGCTACAAAACATGGTCCATGGCCCTGATGGGTATTGGCGTTGTTTCTGTCATTGTTGGTTTTATCATGTATGGCACCGGCGATGAGGAACACCAGGCCAGGTTTTGGGGTACGATGTTGCAGAACAGCGTTTATTTTCTGCTGATCTGTAATGCCGCCATGTTCTTTATCTGCGCTACCACGCTGGGTATGGGTGCCTTCCAGATGGCCTTCCGCCGCGTTACAGAAGCCATTTCTGTTGCGGTGATACCGCTGGGTATTATTGCACTGGTGGTTTTATTATCACTCATCTTTGGTCACCAACACCATATCTATCACTGGCTTACACCGGGTGACGACAAAATACTGAAAGGCAAAAGCGTTTTCCTGAATCCTAATTTCTTTGTTATCTGGACCATTCTCACCATTGCGCTCTGGATAGTACTGGGGTATAAAATGAGAAGCCTTTCAAGAGAATTGGATGAAAATCCGCTGCCAGATGTAGAAAGCGGTAAAAAATACATTTTTAAAAATACGGTTTGGGCATCGCTGTTCCTGGTATGGTTTGCTTTAACCGTTGCGTCCACCATTCCCTGGTTGTGGCTGATGAGCATAGACGCACACTGGTACTCTACCATGTACAGCTGGTATACATTTGCCAGCACCTTTGTGGCCGGTATGTCACTGATTGCCATTTTTGTTATCTATCTTAAAAACAAGGGCTACCTGGAACTTGTTAATGAAGAGCACCTGCATGATATCGGTAAATTCATGTTTGCGTTTTCTATCTTCTGGACTTATCTATGGTTTAGCCAGTACATGCTTATCTGGTACAGTAACCAGCCGGAAGAAACCATCTACTTTGTAGACAGAATTGGTAACCATGAACACGGCAACGGCTTTAAAGGACTGTTCTTTTTAAACCTGATCATCAACTTCCTTTGCCCGATACTGATATTGATGCGCCGCGGTTCAAAAAGAAATTATACAACCATGACGTTTATGGCGGTGTTGATCATCTTTGGTCACTGGCTGGATTTTTACCAGATGGTTTTCCCGGCACTCACCAAAGACGCTAACGGACAAACACATGCCAACCTTAACTTTTTTGATTTTGGTGTAGCGGCAGGTTTTGTAGGCGTTATTATGTTTGCCACAGCAAGGGCTTTAACAAAAGCACCGATGACGGCTAAAAACCATCCGTTCTTTAAAGAAAGTATTATTCACCATACGTAGTTAGTATTGCCTGCCGGCCCGGTATTCAGAAACGCGGAACCAGGTGAAGGCTTAAACAAAAACACCGGCTGGAATATTTATTTTAAACCTTTGTATAAATCACTAAGCGGTTATGTCTCTAACAACCATTTTTATATTGACGATTCTGTTGCTCGGCTTTCTGATTACTTTCCAGATAGCAAAGGCCAGTGAGTATGTAGGCATCCTGAAAGGAGAGAAGAAAACGCTTGAACAGAATAACCGCATCAATGCCTTCCTGCTGGTGCTCTTCATGGTAGGTGGCTTGCTGGGTGTTTACTGGTGCCATGAACTGTTTAAAGGAAGAATACTGGGTGATGCAGCTTCTGACCATGGTGAGAAAATAGACAAAATGCTTCACCTTACTGTGATTATCACGGGTGCGGTGTTTGTACTTACACAGGTATTGCTTTTCTGGTTTGCTTTCAAATACCAGTATTCAGAAAAAAGAAAAGTGTACTACCTGCCGCATAACAATACGCTTGAGTTAATCTGGACCGTTGTACCCGCTATCTTTCTTACCGTGCTTGTAGGCTATGGTTTGTTCTACTGGTTTAAGATAACCGGAGACCCTCCCAAGAATGCCATGGTAGTAGAAATAACAGGCAAGCAATTTAGCTGGATAATGCGCTACCCGGGTAAAGACAATGAATTTGGCCGTAAGTACTATAAGAATATCAGTGATGCCAACGATAATTCACTCGGACTTATCTGGTCTGATGTGCCCGAGCTAAACCTTAAAGCAGACAAGTTTGCTCAGGATGATATTGTAACCGATAAGATGATGCTGGTAGCAGGCAAGCCCGTAAAACTCATCATTGGCTCAAGAGATGTAATACATGACGTGGGCCTGGTACATTTCAGGATGAAAATGGACGCTGTACCGGGTACGCCTACCACTATGTGGTTTACCCCGCTGTACACCACCAAGGAAATGAAGGTCAAAACCAACAATCCTGATTTTGTGTATGAGATTAGCTGCGACCAGATGTGCGGCAAGGGGCATTACTCCATGAAAGGACAGATTGAAGTAGTAACCCAGGCAGAGTTTGATGTTTGGATGGCACAGCAGAAAGCGAAGTACCAGGAAGTGGTGCTGGATAAACAAAAGAAGCCCGCTACAGGCGCTGATTCTACCAAGCCCGCGGTAACCGCCGCCAATATGGGCCCAGACGCAGTAGTAGCAGTAAAGAAATAGCATCCAATAAAAGGGAAGACCAATTAAGTTACCCGATAAATGAATTTTGATATGAGTAATGAGACCATTCTACAGGGAACAGAAGTGCACACTTCACATGATACCGGTCATGATGAACACCATGTGCACCATCATAAAGAAACGTTTATTACAAAATATGTATTCAGCCAGGATCATAAAATGATCGCCAAACAGTTCCTGATAACTGGTATTATCTGGGCATTCCTGGGTGGTCTGATGTCTGTATTGTTCCGTCTTCAGCTGGGCTATCCAGACCAGAGTTTTCCCTGGCTGGAAGATATCCTGGGTCACTGGGCAAAAGGCGGCAAAATTCAGCCGGAGTTTTATTATGCGCTGGTAACCATGCACGGTACCGTACTGGTATTCTTTGTACTGACAGCCGGTTTGAGCGGTACCTTCGCCAACTTTCTTATTCCGCTGCAGATTGGTGCACGCGATATGGCATCACCCTTTTTAAATATGCTGTCTTACTGGTTTTTCTGGTTGGCCAGCGTGGTAATGCTTTCTTCATTGTTTATTCAGACCGGTCCGGCCAGCGGTGGTTGGACGAGCTACCCCCCGCTCAGTGCGTTGGGTGGTGCTTCAGAAGGTTCTAAAGCCGGGGTAGATTTGTGGCTGGTAAGTATGGCACTCTTCGTGGTATCATCACTGTTAGGCGGTTTAAATTATATTTCTACCATCCTAAACATGCGGACCAAGGGTATGAGCATGACCAGGATTCCGCTGACCATCTGGGCCCTGTTCTTTACAGCGGTGCTGGGTGTTCTATCCTTCCCTGTATTGTTGAGCGGTTTCATCCTGTTGTTGTTCGACCGTCATGGCGGCACCAGCTTCTATCTTTCTGATATTTACCTGGCTTCAGGTGAGGCCTTGCCAAATGAAGGCGGTAGCGCTATCCTTTACCAGCATTTGTTCTGGTTCCTTGGTCACCCGGAAGTATACATCATCTTATTACCGGCAATGGGCATGGTATCTGAAATATTATCTACCAATGCACGCAAACCCATCTTCGGGTACATGGCCATGGTGGGTTCACTGTTTGCCATTGCCATCCTGGCCTTCCTGGTATGGGCGCACCACATGTTTGTAACAGGACTTAACCCCTTCCTGGGTTCTGTATTTGTGTTGCTAACGCTGCTGATTGCGGTACCCAGCGCCATTAAAGTATTCAACTGGCTCACAACACTATGGCGTGGTAATATCCGGTTTACGCCGGGCATGCTCTTCTCTATTGGTTTTGTAAGCTTATTTATATCAGGTGGATTAACCGGTATCTGGCTGGGTAACTCATCATTGGATATTCACCTGCATGATACCTATTTTGTGGTAGCGCATTTCCACATTGTAATGGGTGTGGCATCCTTCTTCGGCATGTTTGCTGGTATCTATCACTGGTATCCGAAAATGTATGGCCGTTACCTGAACAATACAATGGCCTATATCCATTTCTGGATTACAATGGTAGGCGCCTATCTTATCTTCTGGCCCATGCACTACGAGGGTCTGGCAGGTATGCCCCGCCGTTACCTTGATTTCAGCAACTGGGTAAGTTTTAACCAGTTTGGCGGACTGAACCGTTTTATCTCTATCGTAGCCATGATTGTGTTTGCTGTTCAGTTATTGTTTGTATTTAATTTCTTCTATTCAATATTTAAGGGAAGAAGGGTAACCACCAAAAATCCATGGGGATCAAATACGCTGGAGTGGACAACACCCATCCGTCCCGGACATGGTAACTGGCCCGGAGAAATACCTGAAGTACATCGCTGGGCCTATGACTACGGTAAAGACGGAAGAGAATTTATACCACAGACTGAACCGGTGGGTGCCAATGAAACAAATCATTAATTGGTAGTGCTCATAGTTCAGCAGGGAAAGAAATAGTAAGGCATATACCATCTTGCCCTGATAATTGGTCATCGGGGCATTTTGTTAGAGAAAGATACCGGTACAGCGGAAGCCCAGGGGAGAAGGAAGGCAATAAGAACGAGCGTTACAGCGAGCAGCTCATTGCCTGCAGGGAAGAGAGCGGTTACAAAATACCCATGAGGAATTGAATGCAAAAAGAAATATCAGATAGTTCAAGTTCTTTTACATTGGCCAGCAAGCTGCGTGATTACATGATGCTTGTAAAATTCAGCCTTACGTTTATGGTGGTTTTTTCTGCTGTAATCAGTTACCTGCTGGCGCCGAAGATCATTGGGTTTAACGCAAAAATGATCCTGTTACTTTTTGTAGGCGGATTTCTGGTAACAGGTAGTGCCAACAGCATTAACCAGGTGGTGGAACGTGATACGGATGCAATGATGAAACGCACCGCCAAACGGCCGCTGGCCAGCGGCAGAATGAGCGTCACCGAGGGATGGGCCTTTGCCATTCTATCCGGCGCTGCAGGTGTGTTTATACTATGGTATTTTTTCAATGCACTTTCCGCCGGGCTGGCAGCGTTTAGCCTGTTTCTGTATGCCTTCATCTACACACCACTGAAAAAAGTAAATTCTATTTCAGTACTGGTAGGGGCTGTGCCTGGAGCGCTGCCCTGCCTGATAGGTTGGGCGGCCGGAAACGATGCGCTTACAGCAGGTGGCTGGGCATTGTTTGCAATACAGTTCTTTTGGCAGTTTCCGCATTTCTGGGCTATTGCCTGGATTGCGCATAAAGACTATTCTGGTGCGGGTTTTAAATTGCTGCCCAGCGTGGAAGGGCCTACTAAATTTTCAGCTATACAGTCGATCATCTATTCACTGTTGCTAATACCGGTAGGCGTACTGCCCTATGTTTTTGGTATGAGCGGATTGGTCAGTTTCTTTATCGTCTTCATTGCAAACCTGCTGATGGTATGGCAAAGCGTAAGGTTGTACAAAGAGATGGAATTGAAAGCCGCCAGGAGGGTAATGTTCAGCAGTTATATTTATTTGCCTGTTGTGCTGCTGGCACTGCTGGCAGACAAGCTGCCACCGGCAAGACCGGTTACCGGCAGCATTATTCAGGTAATAGATCAGGCATTAGCATTTCAATGATGAGTTAAATGGTCACAAACAGTATTTTGAATCAGTATAAGAATTTGCCAGGCGGCAACGGCGGACAGCGTAAAAAGATTCACCCGTATAAATTTACTTTATGGGTGGGTATCGGCAGCATCATCATGATGTTTGCGGGCTTTACCAGCGCTTATATTGTAAAACGTGAACAACCGGGATGGATTGGTTTTAGCATGCCGGTTATTTTTTGGTACTCAACGGCAGTGATGGTTTTGAGCAGTATTGTAATGCAGGTAGCCCTTTCTGCGTTTAAGAACCGTGATATGGGAAAGTACCGCAACCTCATTGGTGCTACCACAGGTCTCGGTATTTTATTTGTGATAATGCAGGTGATAGGCTACTGGCAGTTGAATAAGCTGGGTGTTAAGGTAGAAGGTTCCGGCGGCGGCGTATTCTTTATCATCATCTTTGGCCTGCATGCATTGCATGTTCTGGGAGGTATAATAGCACTGATGGTTTTGTTTTTCAGAACCGTTAGCAACCGGGTGAGAAATTACAACGCGGTACCTGTAGAAGTGGCGGCCACTTACTGGCATTTTGTAGATGTGTTATGGGTATACCTTTTTGTTTTTTTTCTGATAATACAATAAAGGCGGCCAAAATAAAAACAGGCAGGATAGCCAGATGATATTTTAAATTTGCGAACTTATTAACTTAACTACATGGCACAAACAATTACGGCAGACAGAAAATGGTGGAGCGGCGGGAAAAGCCCCTTTAATGTAGAATATGGCAAGCTGATGATGTGGTATTTTTTGATGAGCGATGCCTTTACATTTGGTGCTTTCCTGATTTCTTACGGGACCATCCGTTTCTCCAGCAATAGCTGGCCTGACCCTAATGAGGTTTTCCGTACCTTCCCCGGCGTAGAAGGAAATATGCCCATACCCCTGGCCTTTGTGAGTTTGATGACCTTCATCCTGATCATGAGCTCTGTAACCATGGTACTGGCAGTAGGTGCCGGCCATGCCAATGATAAAAAGAAAGTACTTTTTTACATGGGTCTTACCATACTGGGCGGTATTGCATTCTTAGGATGCCAGGCCTGGGAGTGGACGCACCTGCATGGTGAAGGTGCATGGTGGGGAAGAAACCCGTTCATGAATATTGACGGCTCACAATCCACCACCAATTTTACCAATTTCTTTTTTACGATTACCGGGTTTCATGGGTTTCACGTATTCTCCGGGGTAGTGATTAATATCATCATGTTTATCATGACCTGGCAGGGGGTTTTTGAAAGAAGAGGTCATTACCTGATGATAGAAAAAGCAGGCTTGTACTGGCACTTTGTAGACCTGGTTTGGGTATTTGTATTTACTTGTTTCTACCTGTTTTAATCAGTACCGCAATAGCATCGAACAGTATTTTTGCGCCCAGCGCAGTTAAAAGCATCAAATAAAAAAAATTATGGACAATATACACGCCACCGGAGAATTGCACCACGATGACGCACATACATTTGATACCAAGGCTATTTGGAAGACCTTCCGGATCCTATTGTATATTACCGTATTTGAATTGATACTGGCCATTGGTTATTACGAGATGACTTTCTCTAACCCCGGCCTCGTAAAACATATTCTCAACGGTATCTTTATTATCCTTACCCTGGCAAAGGCATTCTTTATCATTGCAGAATTTATGCACCTTGGCCATGAATTGCGCAACCTTATCATGACCATTGCTATACCAGCCCTCCTGTTTCTCTGGTTCATTGGCGCATTTCTTTGGGATGGCACCTCTTACAAGAACCTTCGTAACAATTACGACCGCAATCACCGTGAGCAAAGTCAGCAAAAAGTAGAAGTAAAGGAAGGCCATGGAGAACACCATGAGGCCAAGAAGCCCGGCTCTAATGAGTAAACGGTGGTGGTGCTACAGATAATTTTTTCAATTCATCAACCATTGCCCTGCGGCGATGGTTTTTTAATAAATACATGAACCGTGAGTAAGAAAGCATTGCTGGCCTTGTGCATCGCCATAGCACTACCCCTGGTAAGTTACCTGCTGGTAAAATATTTTGGCGACGAAGCGGTGGTAATGCCCAGGCGCTATTTTGAAGACTCCATCATCACCCGGGTTAAAGACGGTAAAGAAACCACAGATACCGTCTGGCACCAGGTAAAAAACATATCGTTGGTTAACCAGTTGGGTGATACCGTACAGCTGGATCAGCTCCGGGGGAAAGTGCTGGTGATAGATTTCTTTTTTACGCACTGCGGCTCCATCTGCCCGGCGCTCACCCGCAATATGAAAAAATTGCAGGATGCCATTAAACAACAGGATAAAATAAAGTACGCTGATACCAGTATCTTTCAGCTACTGTCTTTTTCAGTAGACCCCGACAGAGATTCAGTGCCGGTGCTCAAAAAGTACGCAGACAAATACAACGTAAACCATGATGTATGGTGGATGCTTACAGGGCCCAAGAA
>DATJGC010000050.1:0-3275 GCA_035495345.1 Chitinophagaceae bacterium
AAAGAATGCAGTCTCTCAGACGTTATCATGGTCAATTCTGAATGGAGCCGCAAGGGCTTAATCGCCGAAGGCATCCCCGCAGAAAAAATAAAAGTGGTAGCCTTGCCTTACCAGCTTACCAGGGCGCATCTGTCTTTTGTACGAAAGTACCCGCCGGCGTTTACAAAAGAGCGACCGCTCCGTTGCCTTTTCCTGGGTACACTTACCCTCCGCAAAGGCATTCACCTGGTATTGGAAGCAGCCAATCTCTTAAAAGATCAACCGATAGAATTTATACTGGTGGGCGGGTCCGAAATTGCAGAAGAACGGCTGCAGCAGCCCAATGTACACTATAAAGGCCTGGCCACAAGAGCAGCAACAGATGCGTATTATAAAGACGCAGATGTGTTTCTCTTTCCTACGTTTTCTGATGGGTTTGGGCTTACACAGCTGGAAGCGCTTGCCTGGCAATTACCCGTTATTGCAACGCCCTATTGCGGAGAAGTAATTACAGATGGGCATGATGGTGTTATACTGCAAGAAAACACTGCGGCTGCGCTGGCTGCCAGCCTGCAAAGGTTTATCAATACACCGGCCGCATTGCAGACATTATCCACCAATTGTCTTAACACTGCCAAAAAATACAATACTGAAAGGTTTGCCCAGGAGTTGGCAAGCCTGTAAGCAATCATAAACAGAGTGAATAACAGCAAAGAATTAACAAGTACAAAGGGAATGAAGAGCATTGGTATTTTATTTAAAGACTTTGGTCCTTACCATGTTGCCCGCATGGAAGCGCTGGCAGATGCATTAAACAATTCTGGTAGACGCCTGGTGGCCTTCCGCATTTATGAAACCAGTAGAAACTACGGCTGGATAACCGGAACGCCCAACAACGCCCAGGTAATTACACTGGGCAACGAAGACGGATCTGGTGTTATTGAAGCTTTTAAAGTGGCGTACGCATTGTCTAAATACATCAGGAAAGAAAAGATTGACGCAGTATTACTGCCCAGCTATTCACCGTTCCCCAATATGCTTTGTGTTTTTAGTGCACGCTTAAGCGGCACAAAGCTGATACTCATGAACGATTCATGGAAACGTTCAGAAAAAGCCTCTTTGCCCGGTCGGATGCTCAAACATGTGCTGGTAAGAATGTTTAACAGCGCGCTGGTGGCAGGTACGCCGCAAAAAGAGTTTGCCTGTTCTTATGGACAACAAGCCTCTAAAGTTTTTCTTGGCTTTGATGTGGTAGACATAAAATATTATGCGGAACAGGCAAAGCAATGGCATGCCATGGCTGCTGCTGCATTGCCGGTTACTGATTTACCGCCACGTTATTTCCTGAGCCTGGGCAGGTTTGCTACTAAAAAGAACATTGCGCTGCTGGTAAAAGCCTATGCTGCATTGTTACAGCGCAGGCCATCCATGGACATTGCGTTGGTACTGGTGGGCGATGGTGAAGAGAAACTAGCCCTGCGGCAGTTGGTGAATGATCTGCAATTGCCAATGCGCGATGCCAGCGGTGAAGGCCCTGCAGCGCCTGCGCGTGCAGAAGTAGTCTTCTACCCGTTTCAGCAGGTAGACAGAACGCCTTTGTTCTTTGCACGTTGCGAAGCATTTGTACTGCCCAGCATGTATGAAGAATGGGGACTGGTAGTAAATGAGGCCATGGCCTGCAGCAGCCCGGTAATAGTATCTGCATATGCTGGTTGTGCAACAGACCTTGTGGTAAACGGCGTAAACGGTTTTACGTTTGACCCTTCCTCTGTTGAACAACTTTCATCGGCATTGGAAGCCTTTGTAACCAATCCGCAGCTGAGCGCCGAAATGGGTAAAAAAGGATATGCGCATATTCAGCAGTGGGGCCCGGAAAGATTTGCGGAAGGCGCTATCAACGCCATTGAGGCAGCCGTTGCGTAGTTGTTTGGCTGCAATAGCAGCATCTTTTAAAGTGAGCAGACAATGAATATTCTTATAAATGCATCAAATATCAGAAAAAGCGGAGCCCTGCAGGTAACGCTGTCCTTCCTGGAGGAGGTAAAAAAGCTTACGCATCACCGTTACCTCATTGTAATGTCTGATGAAGTAAAGCGGCAGCTGGACCTTAACGCTTTCCCGGCCAATTGCGAGCTGTTGCATCTTTCTACGGGCACACCCGGCAGCAAGGGGTTCAGCGCCAATATAAGAAGATTGGCCACGGCAGAAAAAGCATTTGGCGCTGATATCGTATTCTCTGTTTTCGCCCCCACGTACTGGACGCCCGCGGCGCCGCACCTGGCCGGCTTTGCGTATCCATGGGCCATCAACCCCGATTCAGTATTTATACAGGGGCTTTCTTTTAAACAGCGACTAAAAACCACTATAGAAAATGCGGTGAAAAAATATTTTATCCGCAAGAATGCTGCCTACCATGTGGTAGAAGAAGAGGATGTAAAACGCCGGCTGGTACAATACTTCGGCATCCGGGAGGACAATGTGTATGTTGTAAACAATACCTATAACCATCATTTTAGTGAGGCGGGCAGATCGGTAACCGGCAAACAAATATTGCCTGCCAAAAAAGAAGGCGATATAAACCTGGTAACAATTTCTTCCAACTTCCCGCATAAAAACCTGCGGATCATCCCAGCGCTGTCAAAAGCGCTGAAGACAAAAGGTTATCACAACGTCTATTTTTATCTTACCATTCCGGAGCCTGAATTTGCTGCTGCTTTTGCAGGAGATGATAATATAAGAAACCTGGGCGTGGTGGCACCCGCAGACTGCCCGGCTATATACGCACAGGCAGATGCGTTGTTCTTGCCTACTATGCTTGAATGTTTCTCGGCTTCCTATCCTGAAGCCATGGTAATGCAAAAGCCGGTGCTTACTTCAGACCTCAGCTTTGCAAGAAGCATTTGCAGGGACGCCGCTATGTATTTTGACCCGCTGAACCCTGCAGACATTGCCGATGCAATAGTGCGCCTGATGACAGACAAAGCATTGTATGATAGGTTGGTGATGAACGGACTGCAGCGGGTAAAAGATTTTCCCACGGCGGCACAAAGGGCAGCAGCCTATATTGCGCTTTGCGAGCAAATTGTTATCAAAGAACGGCCAGTGGCAACACCCATTGGTATGACAGCATAAATTACTGAAAGAGTACATGGAACAAAAAAATATATCCTCACGCGTACGCCTGGCCAATTTTGACCCCCATCTCCACTACAATAGCGGTGCTGGCAAGGGTAAAATTATTCTTTGGTACCTGGTGAAGATGTGTTTTTTTCTGACGGCCTTTCCGTTTCCGTCTT
>DATJGC010000051.1:0-3531 GCA_035495345.1 Chitinophagaceae bacterium
AAAGGCGATTGACGGGTTTAGTACAACTGCCTGGCCTGCGCCGGCAGCGGCCATCAGGGCTTGCCAAAAACGGGTACAGATCTTGTAAACCATGCACGAACCCCTGAAATGAGTTGTCATGAAATTATACAGTTGCAGCAATTGCCAGAACCTGCTCTATTTTGAAAATACGGTTTGCCTTCACTGCCAGTCGCCCATTGGCTTTAACGCCGCCAGCTTATCTATGGTAACCCTGGCCCCGCTGGAAGACAGCAGCTTTGCAGACATTAAGCGCAAGGAGGATCACTGGAGGTATTGCGATAATGCGGTCTACGCATCCTGTAACTGGCTGATACCTGCTGACCAGGAGCATGGCTTCTGCACCGCCTGTTCGCTCAACCGCACCATTCCCTCACTTGATACGGAAGAAAACCTGGACCGCTGGAGACGCATAGAAGTAGCCAAGCACCGTTTGGTGTACTCGCTATTGCGGCTGGGCCTGCCCGTAACCAGCAAGGAAGGAGATGAAGCCACCGGCATTGCGTTCGATTTTATGGCAGATACCAATCCTCAGCAAAGAGTGATGACCGGGCACGACAAAGGCACCATTACCCTGAATATTGAAGAGGCTGATGAAAAATTGCGCGTGAAACACAAACTGGATCTGGGTGAACGCTACCGTACCCTCCTGGGGCATTTCCGCCACGAAGTAGGCCACTATTACTGGGAAGTGTTTTTTAATAACGATGCTGCCAGCGCAGAAAAATTCCGGGCAGTTTTTGGCGATGAACAGCAGGACTATAGCCAGGCCTTGGAAAAATATTATGGAAATGGCGCGCCGGCTAACTGGAACGATCAATTTATAAGTCCTTATGCTACCGCGCACCCATGGGAAGACTGGGCAGAAACCTGGGCGCATTTCCTGCACCTGATGGATACGCTGGAAACCGCCTATTCCTTTGGTATTGCCGTAAACCCCCGCAAGGCCAATGATGAACACCATATGCAAACCAATATCAGCAAAGACCCTTACAGCATCAGCAACTTTACGGATATTATCAACATGTGGATACCACTCACCTTTGCGGTGAACAGTCTCAACCGCAGCATGGGCCACCAGGATTTTTATCCCTTTATCATATCCTCCGCGGTGATAGATAAATTGCGCTTTATACATGAGCAGGTTAAAAAGGCCAGTAGCCCTGTGCCAGCTGCCAAGCAATAGGCTGTTACCCCCACAAAGATTTTCTTCGAAAAGCAAAAAGCAACCGGTATTGCCGGTTGCTTTTTTATGAAATGTAATCACTGTTTCTTACAGGCTTATTTGTAACCCCAGCGATGCATTATTTGCAGGTCCTGGGCAATGGAAGCAAGTGGGGCCATGCCCTGGTAAGATTCCTGTTCAATAATAAACAGCGTGGTGCCGCCAGACTTTCTGCCCAGGTCGATGATCTCTTTTACGGGCAGGATGCCTTTGCCCAGCACAGTGCTCTCATACCTTTCTTCTGCCTTGGTACCCTTTATTTCATCTTTTACATGCATAGAAATAAAGCGGCCTGGATATTTGGTGACCATATCCTTTGCTTTTGCACCTGCATTGTACATATTACCAATATCCAGCTGCTGCATTACCAGCGATGGGTCTGTATTTTGAAGAATGATGTCGAACACGGTAATGTCTTTGAGTTTAACACTGAATTCGAAATCATGGTTATGATAACCAAACTTCATCCCTGCTTTTTTGCATAGCTCGCCGCTTTTGTTGAATACATCCATATAGCGCACCAGGTCGTCGTAATTCTGGCGCAGGCTTTCATCCAGCCAGGGACTGATAACATATTGCTGGCCCATGGCGGCGGCATCATCCACTGTTTTCTTCCAGGCATCTGTAAAATCTTTTTTGGCCGGATCCCAGTGCTGCGCATCCATACGGGTATGACCGCTGGGCATCTTCAACCCCAGATCATCCAGCAGTTTTTTAAAATCTTTCTGCGCATAACCATAGAATTTATGATCTACATAATTGGCATGTTCTACATGCTTATACCCCATGGCGGCTACCTTCTTAAGGGTTCCGGCAGGGTCTGCCTTCATGTCGTCACGCACAGAATACAATTGTATACCGAGCGTCTCTTTGGGTGCCGCGGCTGCCAGTAAATTGCTCGGAAGAATGGCGGCTGCAGCAAGCGCCAGTCCTGAATGCCTGATAAAATCTTTTCTTGAATAATGCATAATAGATTTGTTAATTTATGAAAGCCACCGTTGAGAAGATGAATTAGTTCACTAATTTAATTTTTTTTCGTCTGCTTCGACAAAATAAACATAATTAATATAAGCGCTTCAAGATTTAATATAGCCTGTTCATTTTCTGCCCGTATGGAAAATTGTATTGAACGCATCTTACATCGCTTGAAACCGAGTAAACAAATTGCTGCCATGTCTATGCGCTATCTATTGCTGGTCATTTTACTGCTCAACAGTTTTTGCTGCCTGTATTGTCAGCCGGCAGTTCCTCCAGACAGCAATTTTTCCAGCTGCCTGCAAAAGGCAAATAGCTTGCTGGATGAAGCCTTTCTGTTTATGCAGAAAAATTATTATCGTAAAAATGAAGTGCAGTGGGATAGCCTGCAGCAGGCGGCCCGGCAGCGTTTAAACAGTTCCGGCAATTGCAATGAAACCTATGATGTTATCAGCTGGTGTTTTCGGGAGCTGAATGAAGTGCACAGCTTTATTATGCCGCCGTCAAAGGCCGCTATCTATACCAATGATGCAACAAAGCTTGCGCAGCCGGTGGCGCTGTCTGCGCTTGTAGGCGAGATAAAGGCCGGGATGGTGGATGAGGGCATTGCCTACCTCAGCGTGCCATGGGTAAGCACCACCGATTCATTACTGTGTATACGCGTGGCAGACAGCCTGCAGCAGCTGATAGCCAGGCTGGATGCGGGCCGTCCGCGCGGCTGGATCATCGACCTGAGAAAAAATACCGGCGGCAATTGCTGGCCCATGCTGGCGGGTATTGGCCCCTTGCTGGGCGAAGGTGTTTGTGGTTATTTCATCAGCAGCCGTGAAAAAATTCCTATCAGTTACGGCGATGGAGCTGCGCGCCAGGGTAAACATGTACGCTGCCAGGCCAGTACAGGCTATACCTTACAAAGTGGAAAACGGCCCATCATTGTCTTAACGGGTAAGAAGACGGTTAGCTCTGGTGAGATTGTAGCCCTGGCGTTTAAGGGGCGTGAGGATGTGTATTTTTATGGCGAACCTACGGCCGGGTACACCACGGCCAATGCCAGTTATACCTTGTCAGATAATTCGATGCTGGTACTGTCTGTTTGCCGGGAGGCAGACCGCAATGGCGTTATTTGTACGGGCAGCATTGTGCCCGATGAATCATTTAGTGCGCCGAATTCTGGCAGCCATGACCCTGCATTGGCCGGGGCCATTATGTGGCTGGCCAGTCAGCCCACCGGTTCTCTTAAGTTAGCAGCGCCAGCTGTCAATTAAAGCCGGACACTGCTCATGACTTCTAAAAATTTCTCCCAACTTCGATTA
>DATJGC010000052.1:0-5221 GCA_035495345.1 Chitinophagaceae bacterium
CTGCCTGGCAACCATCGGTGGTTCTGCTTCCCCAGTAAGTCCATTTATAGTTGCGGGTGCCCCAGCTATTGTCCCAGGCCCCATCCGGCAGCATAAAGGACATATGCGCCTGCATGCTTTCGGTTACCGCCTGCAGCAGTGCATCATCTTTCATCAGTAAACCATAATGCACCAGCGCAGGAATAGATTCCTCCACATTATAACCAAGGTCTACCGGCAGGCAGCCCTTGGCCGAACGTTCATAATAGGGTTGTCCTTCGCCAAAGATCAATTTATCCTTTGGTGCAATAAACAATAAGGCCTGCTGCGCCAGGGCTTTTCCTTTTTCAATAAACGATGGTTCTTCCAGTAATTGCCCGGCCAGTGCCAATGCATACGTGGCAGAGATAGGATAATTGATATTGCCATAATCTATGGTGAAATGATCATAAATATATTGCCCCGCCTTTTTTATGCGTGCCAGCAGCACTTGCCTGAAAGATGGCTCCATGATGCCAGCGTGGTGCTGCAGGGTTTCACAAAGTGCGGTACAAGTGAAAACAGTAATACCCTTCCAGGCATTTTTTTGTGGTTCATTCAGCCAGGCACCATCGGTATCACTCACATGATTTTCCATCCATTGGTACAATAGCATGGCGGCATCTATGTAATGATGGTTGCCGGTCTGCTGCGCCATATAAAACAAAGGATAAATAGCATCTGCGCAGCGCCCTGGTACCTGGCCGGTATCCGGACTGGCAATGCCACCATATTTTGCGCTATCGTTTTTATTGGTTACCTGTAGTGAAAGAATAGCGGCCGTCCACCCCCCTAGCAGTTCACGGCTCAACTGTAGCAGCGGGTTGGCGCCTGCTAGCGGCTGCTGCGCCATCCTTGTAAAAGAAGGCGCTATCAATAAGCCGGCGGCGCCCATGCCCATTGTTTCAATAAAATGTTTTCTCGATAATTGCCCGGCCATCTTTAATGCTTGGTATTGGTAAAGCTGCTATAAATATATTTCTAAATAGCAAAGGCCCATGGATTTTATTGCTGCTGCCATGGGTGGCCCACAGCAGGCTATACACCGGCTAACCAACAGCCCTGCCCTCTCCCAAGCCCGGCCAAAATACCCAACTGCCAAAAAGCCTGCACCAACTGCGCAGAACGCTGCATAGATTGGTTGGGTGTCTCCTGCAGCTTACTTACATTTGATAGAAGTTAAATACCTGCTTTGACCAAATTGCTATCGCTGCTTTTCCTGCTGCTCTTTGCATTGTCTGCGCAAGGACAAGCCACCCGCTCCTATTCCTTCACGCATTACAGCACCAGCTCCGGCCTCATGTCTAACCAGGTAAACACCGTGGTGCAGGATGAACAGGGTTATATCTGGGCCGGCACCACAGACGGGCTTCAGCGTTTTGACGGTACGCGCTATAAAACTTTTACGCATCGTGAGAATAATGCTGCTTCACTGCCTTCGGGCCCGGTATGGCAACTGCTCATCGATAGTAAAAAAAATCTTTGGGTGCTCATGTCTAACGGGCAGGTAGGCATCTTCAATACGGTTACTTACAGCTTTCAGCCAAAGGCTACTTATTTCAGAAAACCGGTTACACCCAATACCGCGCTTAAAAGACTTTCTGTGGATGCTGATGGCCATTTGTTCTACCTGCTGAGTGGCAGTGAAGTAATTTGTTTTAATGAACAGCTGCAGGCTTTCAGCAGCACTGGTTTTTTTATTCCGTTGAAAGAAGACTGGGCCATTCTAGACCTGGTACATGAACCGGGCAGCACACGGTATTGGATCAGCATTGCCAATAAGGGGCTTGCGGTTTATAATAGTAGTACAAGGCAATTCAGCCTTCCCGGGGCTAACACAGAACAGCTTTCTTTGCTGGAAACCTGCGCCGGTAATTATCGTTATGACCATTTATTTTTTGATAACCGCAAACGCCTTTGGGCCATTGATTGGAAAGGCGGCCCGGCCATTCAATGCTATGAAACCAATACCGGCCGGCAACTGATAAAAGATCTTAGCCTTCTTTATCAACTAAAGACCTATCATGAAATAAAAGGTTTTATACAGCAGCAGGATGGCAGCATTTGGGTACATGGCCTGCTGGTGCTGGCAAAGTTTTTAGAGAAGGAACAGCAGTTTCAACCCGTAAGCAATGGTTACCTTACCGAGCAGGGCATTGCTTATGAATTGGTGCACTGTCTCTATGAAGACAGGGAAAAAAATATCTGGGTGGCTACCGATAATAACGGGCTCTACCGCTTTAACCCCGCCACCGAGTTATTCAGAAATATCAAACATATTAACCGCATCAGCCAGTTACCCGGCAAGGGCGGGGTAATGTCTTTTTTATACACACCCTGGGGTACCATTTTATCGGGCAGCTGGGGAGATGGTTTGTATGAGTATGATAAAGACTTCAACGTATTGCCCCTGAGCATTCGCGGGTTAAAGGAGACGGCGCCACCTTCGGTCTGGTGCATGACAACTGCTGCAGATAGCAGCAGCAGTTGGCTGGCCGCGCAACCTGGTATCTACCGGTTGCAGACCGCTTCAAGGATGGTAACTTATTATAATCCGCCCCTGCTCAACAATGCAACCATCCGCCAGTTGGCTGAAGACAAGCAGGGCAATCTTTGGCTGGGCACTAATAGCCAGGGGCTTTTTTATTGGAATGCTGTAAAGGGAAAAAATAAGTTTGAAGAAGGTTTAACGCATGTAGATGAATTGCCGTCCGTGCAGGTAAACAAGATTACCATTGATTCAAAGGGCTTGGTCTGGGTAGGTACGCCGGAAAACGGTGTGTATGTAATTGATCCGCTGAGCAGGCAGGTAAAACTTCACCTGACAGATGCGGGTAATGCCGGGGTTCGATTGCCTGAGCGTGGTATTTCATCTGTACTGGAGTATAATGATTCTACCATCATCATTACCACGGCCACGCGGATTTGGCTGTATAACCCGCTGCTTCAGACTGGTCATGTTCTGGGGCCCGCCGGCAGCATCTCCGGATTTATCACCGCTGCACTGAAAGATAAGAATGGGTATGTATGGATTACCAGCACCAATGGTTTGTACCGCATCAACCTGCGTACACAAAACATTCACGCGTTTAACCGGGCTGATGGTATCGATAATGAACATTTTGTACAATCGGCCGCCGCTGCATTGCCAGATGGACGATTGTTATTTGGTAGCACCGATGATATTCTTGTTTTTGACCCCGCCCGTTTTAACCGGACCGCTCCCCTGCCCATGATTACTATTACCGATATAAAAATCATGGGCCGTTCCCTGCCGCAAAACAGCCATTGGTTGCAGGTGCCGGTAGAGCTTGGCTACCAGGACAATTCACTGACCATAGAATTTTCTCCCTTATTATACAACAGCGCCCCCATCATTCAATACAAGATGGATAAGCTGGATAAGTACTGGATGACGGCAGATAAAAACAACCAGGCCGTATACAATTACCTTCCCCCGGGTGATTACCAGTTTTTGTTGAAGTCTGTTGATGAGGAAGGTCATGCAGCTGCTCAGACCAGCAGCCTGCACATCATTGTACGGCCGCCTTTCTGGAAGACCTGGTGGTTTTATAGCCTCCTGGCGTTAGCCACCGGCTTTGTATTGTTTTGGCTAGACAGGGAAAGGATGCGCCGCAAAGCTGCTATCCAGAAAATGCGCGCAGAGATTGCAGATAAACTTTACCAGGATGTGCATACCGCCCTGGGCAATATCAATATATTGAGTGAAATAGCCAGGCTAAAGGCTGATAAGGAGCCGGAAAAATCCAAAGATTATATCCAGCAGATTCATAGCAGGAGCCAGCAGATGATGGTGGTAATAGATGATATGCTTTGGGGGATGAACCCGGAGAATGATAGCATGCAAAAGACCATCGATCGGATAAAAGAAAATATTGATAATCTGCGCAACCATTATAATGTGTCTATTGATTTGCTGGTAGACAAGAATGTGGAGCAATTGAAATTGAATATGCGACTGCGGCAAAGCGTTTTTTGGTTTTTCAAAACGGGTATCAGCAATATTGTTAAGACAGGCGCCAGTCGCTGCACGGTGCATATATCTTCTGACAAGGCCCTGCTGCTGTACCAGGTAGAGTTTGACCATACCACGGCCGATATGCAGCAGCTGAACAACCTGCTGCAAAGGCAGGAGTTAAAGCAAAAGCTGGAAGAAGTACGCGGCAATGTAACCATGCGCCAGCAAACACATATTACTATTATCAGGTTGAGTATTCCGGTATAAGTGCCCGCCCCCCTTTTCCCGCCCAGACCCTCCGTTAAATAGATAAAAATCTAGATTTATATCTAGGCTGTTTTCCAGCGTGTTCTATTACCAATCGCAATATGAGTCGCTAATTTTGTTTCATCAACAAAGAGAAAATCGGTTGTTGGTAACAAATATCCAATATCCTGAAAGCCCTGTTTACCTGGTTGTTTATGAATCCAATATCCATCCTTTATCCAATGCCTGTGAAAACCAACGGTTATCATTATGACTGACCAAGCCACACTGCTGATGAGCCAAAGCTTCATTACTGGTAACGAAAAAATGTCCCGCCCTTGCCGGCGGGATTTTTTTTTTCGAAAAGCATTCACTTCAGGACTTCACTGTTGCTTAGTAAACGCTTAAGTGTTTGCCGCTTTCAATTTCATTGATTTGCTACAAGTATTGCAGACAGATTCAACTACCTTTTTGTTGTATTTAGGGATTATGTTCAAAATGAGGTTAGGCTTTGCTTTGTGGCCCCTCGCCTTAACGGCGAGGGTTTTTTTTATTGGATTGAATGGTATACAATTTTTACCGCTCGTTGTATTGCTTCAAAGACCCCGACAAATAGCCAACAAAATAAAAATCAATATGTAGGGAAGACTAGAATTTTTGCTACAAATCGTTCGGCATCGTTCACGTTACTTTACATCGTTATCAAAAAAGCGTTGAATTCATCAACTGTTATTGTCATAATTACATGGTATGAATATCGGCGCAGCCAAAACAAACGGATTAAAGTAAAAACTAATGAAAGACGATTTGATGCCCCTTTTGTGGGAACGTGCCAGTCAATCTCCTGCAGCCAAAAATGCCGAGCGTTTTTTGCAGAAAATGAAAAGTTTTGTGCATATGCCCGCTAACCTGCGTGAATTGCGAAGGATAGAACGTTTTGCAACAGATACAGCGCTCACCCAGCTGGTAGCCGATGTT
>DATJGC010000053.1:0-8442 GCA_035495345.1 Chitinophagaceae bacterium
GAAGAAAATCCGGCCCTTTGGTTTGCCTTTATTGGTATCGGCGGCGGTCTCGGCCTGATTGGCTCTTACCGCATAGAAAAGAAAGAATTCTGGGATAAGGCCCCGGGCCATGCCAACAGCATCTAAGCCTAAGCGCATGATTGATGCCTGCACCATGCCTTGCACCTAAACCCCAAAAAGATTGGCAGCAGCTCATCAGCTTTTCAGCACCCGCAAGGGTGCTTTTTTATTAGATGCACCATCCGCGATGGTTGCCAATGAGATAGAACAAAATGTAACAGCTATTGCTTACCGCGCACCTACCAGCGCCTGTTTGCTAAGTTCTTCTGCACCTTTAATTATGGTGGGGTCATTGGCATTGAGCACCTCGTAGAAACCATCATTGCGCCACTGTTGCCGCGCAATCAGCGCTATAATTCGTTGCTGCGCAAAGATTTTATCTTTTGCCGTCAGGCTTTCTACGTTTACACTGTCTTTTAAAGCAAAGGCTCCAAACTGGTTCCACAACGGGGCTGAGGCTTTGTACTGGTTGTACAATTCTTTGGCAGAACCCATTGCCTGCAGGTCTGCTCGGTGCTGCATAAAATACTGGTAAGCAAAATTGTTGAGTGTATTGTTGGCATACAGTTTTGCAAAATTGCGCGATATAAAGCTGGTATCCGCCGCAACAAACACATCAGGCATAATGCCACCGCCGCTGTACACATCCCGCCCCCCCTTGGTTTTATAGGCCTGTCCGCGCTGCTGTACATGGTTGCTGTCTGCATTGGTCATTTCTCCGTGGTGGTAGCGGTTGCTGATATCACTGGCATAATCTGCCTCGCCTTTATCATATGCCTTTTGTATGCTTCTGCCCGATGGGGTGTAATACCGCGCTACTGTTAAACGGAGTGCTGAGCCATCCATCAGGTCATACTGTTCCTGCACCAATCCTTTTCCATAGGTTCGGCGGCCCACAATTTCTGCGCGGTCCCAATCCTGCAACGCGCCCACCAGTACTTCGCTTGCAGAGGCCGTGCCTTCGTTTACCAGCACCACCAGTTTGCCTTTTTCAAAAAGACCGTCGCGCTTGCAACGGTATTCCTGGCGCGGACTGTTATTGCCCTGGGTATATACAATGAGCTTGGTACCGTCAAGAAATTCGTCGGCCATTTCAACGGCTTCCTGTAAGATGCCGCCGCCGTTATCGCGCAGATCAAGCATCAGTCTTTGCAGGCCCTGAGATTGCAGCTTCTCCAACGCCTTCATAAATTCACGGTAAGTAGTCTCAGAAAATTTATTGATGTGCACATAACCCTCTTCCTTGTTCATCATGTAGGCCGCATCAACAGACACAATGGGTATCATTCCACGCTGCAGCGCAATGGCCAGTGGCTTGCCGGCGCGCAGTACGGTAAGGGTAACCTTGCTGGCGCCGGGGCCGCGCAACAGCTTCTTGATGCGCACGGTAGAGATGCCGTTGCCTGCTACCAGTGAGTCGCCCACTTTGATTATTTTATCGCCAACCTGTAGGCCGGCTTTATCACTGGGGCCATCCTGCATTACTGAAATGATGTTTACGGTATCGCTGAAAATGTTGAACTCTACGCCAATGCCCTGGAAATTACCCTGCAGGTCTTCATTCACTTCTCCCAGGGTGGTGGCGGGTATATAGATAGAATGCGGATCCAGCTTATTCAATACTTCCTGGATGGCTTCATCAGAAAGTGTATCGGGCGCAATGGGGTCAACATATTTTAATTGAATCAGGTCAAGCACCTGTTGCAGGGCCGTACTTTTTTGTTTTTTAAAAAGGCTGCCGGGTCTTGCCGTGTTCTCCCGAAGGGTGTAGCCGATAGACATGCCGGCAATCATCACTATAGCAAATAAAAGGGGTAACCAGGTGTTTAGTTTCTTTCTAGTTGTCATCATTGCATCCGTTCAAAGGCCAAATTTAACCTAATTACGCAAGGCTGCTGGCGAATATTTGTTTTATGGTAAATAGGCAGGGAATATTAACTTCGTCCTCACTAAATGAAGCCATGGCAACATTAATAGCAGACAGCGGTTCAACGAAATGCGAGTGGTGTTTGTTGAATGAAAAGCGTAAAAAAAACATTTTTACGCAAGGCATGAGCCCGTATTTCCTTGACAGTGCCCAGCTGGAGGATATCATGCGCCGCGAGCTGTTGCCGCATCTTAAGAACCAAACGGTTACCGAGATCTTTTTTTATGGTACGGGTTGTCTTGACCCGCGCAATGCCAAGATGATGAAGCAAACCATCAGCCGCGTTTTTCCCAGGATTAGCGTCCAGGTGCAGCATGATTTAATGGGCGTAGCAAAGGCTTCCTGCGGAGATACCAAGGGCATTGCGAATATACTCGGCACGGGCAGCAATTCCTGTTATTACAACGGCAAAAAAATTGTGAAAAACAGCCCGGGCCTGGGCTATGTTTTGGGCGATGAGGGCAGCGGCGCCTACCTGGGCAGAAAAGTGATCCAGTATTATCTCTACGGCACTTTTGATGAAGAGCTTCGTTATAAGTTTGATGATAAATACAAGACTAACGCTGCGAGCATTTTGGAAAACGTCTACAAAAAACCGCTTCCCAACCGCTACCTGGCCAGTTTCTGCCTCTTCCTGGCGGAGAACCGGGGGCATTACATGATTGAAAATATCATAGAAGACGGGCTCAACGATTTTTTCTTTACGCATCTTTGCAAATTCAGCGAAAGCTGGAAGCTGCCCATTCATTTTGTAGGCAGCGTGGCCTACGGTTTTAAAGATGTTGTAAAAGAACTTTGTAACAGTTATGAGTTTGAACTGGGTACTATTTTAAAGAACCCGATGGAAGGATTGATTGAATACCACAGATAACATAAGAATATGTCTTTTGAAAAGTTTACAGAACAGCCCGGCAAGTACCGCAACCTTGATAAAATGACCGTGCAGGAAATTCTGCAGCACATTAATGAGGAAGACAAGACCGTGCCGTTTGCGGTAGAAAAAGCCATTCCACAGATTGAGAAACTGGCCAGCATCATCAGCAATAAAATGCTGGAAGGCGGCAGGCTGTTTTACATTGGCGCCGGCACCAGCGGCCGGCTGGGTATACTTGATGCCAGTGAAATTCCGCCTACTTATGGCATGCCCTATGGACTGGTTATTGGTATCATTGCCGGGGGAGAAGAAGCTATTCAGCGCCCGGTAGAAAATGCGGAAGACAGTATCACCCAGGGCTGGTTAGACCTGGAAGAACATATGATCAGCGACAAAGACGTGGTCATAGGCATTGCCGCCAGCGGCACTACGCCGTATGTGATAGCTGCCCTGCAGGAATGCCGCCAGCGCGGCATTGTAACGGGCTGCATTACCTGCAACCCCGGCAGTCCATTGGGAGATGCTGCCCAATACCCCATTGAAGTAGTAGTGGGCCCCGAATTTGTTACCGGCAGCACACGCATGAAAAGCGGTACCGCACAAAAATTAGTGCTGAACATGATATCCACCGCCGTGATGATACAGATTGGCCGGGTGGAAGACAATAAAATGGTGAACATGAAGCTGAGTAACGACAAGCTGGTAGACCGCGGTACCCGTATGGTAATGGATATTCTACGGCTCACCGATTATGATAAGGCAAAAAACCTGCTCCTCAAATATGGCAGTGTAAAAAAAGCCGTGGAAGCTGATAAAAACATGCATTGATACAGGTTTGCCACACTGTCTGACTGAGCTTCGGCTTTCTTACCCCAGGCGATCATCATCGCCTTACCTGCAGTGTATGCTCACAGCTCTAGCATATACTGCAAGCCGCAACATTGTGTGCATCCGGCACATTGCTTGCCATAAAAACATCGTTAAAGTAGGCAGGTAACACAACAAAAATTATTTGGAGTTGGCATTCTGAAGGCTGTATATTGCTACAGCCGCTTTACCCAGCTGCAGCGTAGAAATTGTGCAACGCACAACAAGCATGCAGTACAATTGTATAACAGTAAGCGGATTGATATTTAAACGACGGGTTGATTATGCAGGACATAGAACCATTTTATAACTGGCGCCATATCTATATCAGTGAAGAGGATGAGCATTCTCCTTTTTACGGGAGAGTGTATTCTGAGTTTGAATTTTCACAAACCGTCTACAATTACTATATCCACCCGCAGTGGGATGATTTTGGCTCAAGAACGCTGTACATGAAGGTAATCATGGCAGATTATGAAGAGAACTACGTCATCATTGAGCTGATAGGAGAGTGGAATGATGCCATTGAAAATGATATCATGGAGCTGAAGCGGGAAGTGATGGATGTTTTTCTTACACAGGGCATCACCAAGTTTATACTGATTGCAGAGAACGTGTTAAATTTTCATAGTGATACAAAAGATTATTATGAAGAATGGTTTGATGAGGTTACGGATGAAAACGGCTGGATAGTCATCATTAACATGCCCGATCAAACGCAGCATGATTTCCGAAAAGCAAAGCTCAACCGCTACCTGGAGCTCATGGAAATAGACAACTGGCGTATCTATAAACCCTTTCACCTCTTTAAAAAGATAGACGGTGATATCATGAAGCGGCTTGATTAACAAGCGTTCGTTTCGCTGCTGGCAAGGGTTTCAGGGCTTCCTTATTTGAAAAAAGTTTTGGCGCTTTGCAATTAGTTCCTATTTTTGAAAGGTAATGACAATCAACAAGGCATATTTTGGTTTCTATTTTTACTTCTATTTTAGTGAGAAGCGGGGATGCTTTTGTTGATACACTTAAAAAAAAGATTGTAAAACAACATAGAGAGTCCCCCGATAATCGGGGGACTTTTTTTTATCCCGTTCACAGTACGCAGCAATGCAGGAAGCGGCAGATAACAAAAACAATGGCAACAAAAGTATCTATACAGGGCTATGAGGGCAGCTTTCACCAGGTGGCAGCGCAGCAATTCTTTGGCAAAGATGTTACCGTGTTGCCCTGCGCCACGTTCAGAGACGTGGTAAAAATTGCCGGCAACAAAAAAGAAAGCGATGGCGGCGTAATGGCTATTGAAAACTCCATTGCCGGCAGCATTCTGCCCAACTACAACCTGCTGAAGAAAAGCAATCTCCGCATTGCCGGTGAAATTTACCTCCAGATAAAACAGAACCTGCTGGTAAACCCCGGCGTACAACTGGAAGATATCCGCGAAGTACATTCTCATCCCATTGCCATTCAGCAATGCTTTGGATTTTTGGATAAGTACGACTGGAAGCTGATTGAAACGGAAGACACCGCCCTCAGTGCAAAACATGTACAACAACACCGCAGCAAACATATTGCCGCCATTGCCAGTCGCCTCGCGGCTAAACTCTTTAACCTGCACGTCATTGCGCCCAATATCCATACGCTCAAAAACAACTATACGCGCTTCCTTATCCTGCAGCGAGATGATATCCGTGATGCCGTGGAAGGGGCTAATAAAGCATCGGTCAACTTTAACACAGACCATTCAAGGGGCAGCCTGGCCCGGGTGCTCACCCGGATAGCAGATGGCGGTATCAACCTCAGCAAGCTGCAGAGTTTTCCGATACCGGGGAGCGACTGGCAATATAGTTTTCATGCAGACATGGAATTTGACTCACTGGATACTTTCAATACCGTAATAGAAGAAATAAGGCCACTGACCGAAGAATTGAAAATATACGGGGTCTATAAAAAAGGAAAAACAGTTTAATCATTCAGCGGCTTTTAACAATGGCCGCAGGCAAGTAATAAACAGGAACAAATGGTTACCGCAAAACGACTGGAAGGCATTGGTGAATACTATTTCTCGCAAAAATTGCGGGAGATAGAAGGCCTTAACAAGGAAGGGAAAAACATTATCAGCCTTGGTATTGGCAGCCCCGATCTTCCCCCGCACCCCGATGTAATAAAGGTATTGCAGGAAGAAGCCGCGCGCCCCAACAACCATGCCTACCAGAGTTATAAAGGCTCACCCGTGCTTCGCACAGCCATTAGTGAATGGTATAGCCGCTGGTACGGTGTAACGCTTGACCCCGCTTCGGAAATTCTGCCCCTTATTGGCAGCAAAGAAGGCATCATGCATATCTGTATGACCTACCTGAACGAGGGAGATGAAGTGCTGGTGCCCAACCCCGGTTATCCTACCTACAGCAGCGCCGTTGCCCTGGCTGGCGGAAAGGTGAAGCCGTATTACCTTACAGCTGCCAATGAATGGCTGCCAGATTTTGATGCTTTAGACGCCGCCCTCGGCCCAACGGTGAAGATGATGTTTGTAAACTATCCGCACATGCCCACCGGCAAGCTGCCCAGCCAGGCATTTTTTACACAACTGGTGGCCTGGGCAAAACGTCATCAGATATTGTTGGTGCATGATAACCCGTATAGTTTTATACTGAATGATACACCGATGAGCCTGCTGGCAACACCGGGCGCCAGAGATGTGGTGATAGAATTGAACTCGCTCAGCAAATCACAAAACATGGCGGGCTGGCGCGTAGGCATGCTCTGCGGTGCCAGTGAAAGAATTAATGAAGTGATGCGCTTCAAAAGCAATATGGACAGCGGTATGTTTCTGCCCATTCAGCTGGCAGCGGCCAGGGCGCTCTCGCTGGGAGAAGACTGGTACCGTCAGCTGAACGACGTATACAGAAAAAGAAGGGAGAAAGTGTTCAGGTTGCTTGATCTGCTGCAATGTACCTATGCCAAAGACCAGGCGGGCATGTTTGTATGGGCCATGGTACCGGCTACTTACGCAGATGGTTATGCGCTGAGCGATGAAGTGCTGTACAAAGCCAATGTATTTATTACACCGGGCGGCATATTTGGAAGTGAAGGCAACCGCTATGTACGCGTAAGCCTTTGCTGTAAAGAAGAGAATATGGATGCAGCGATTGACAGGGTTACACAGCAACTGCTCGCAAAACAAGCAATCGCCGGTTCATAATAGTCATCATTAAAGAATAGTTCTAAGTAGAAAAATATGTTTGATTCAGTTACCATCATTGGAGTAGGTTTAATCAGCGGTTCCATCAGCCTGGCACTAAAAGAAAAGGGACTGGTGAAAAATGTGGTGGGTGTTAGTCGCACAGAAGAAAGCATCCAGAAAGCGCTTTCATTAGGTTTGATAGATGAGTCTTTGCCACTGGAAGAAGCAGTTGCCAAGAGCCAGCTGATCTATGTGGCCATACCGGTAGACGTAACGCTGCCGGTGATGCAGCGCATCATGGACCTGGTAACCGATAAGCAGGTAGTGGTGGATGCCGGTTCTACCAAGCATGCCTTGTGCGAGGCCATGGCAGACCATCCTATGCGCAGGCGCTTTGTGGCCACGCACCCCATGTGGGGAACAGAATACAGCGGACCGGAAGCGGCCGTAAGAAATGCATTTGCGGGCAGAACCTGTGTCATTTGCGAAAAAGAAAAAAGCGATGCAGATGCGGTAGCCGTGGTAGAAGAAATGTACCGGCAGATAGGCATGCACCTGGTGTACATGGATGCCGTTAGCCATGATATGCATGCCGCGTATGTTAGTCATATCTCACATATTACTTCCTTTGCGCTGGCCAACACGGTACTGGAGAAAGAGAAGGAAGAAGATGCCATCTTTGAACTGGCGGGTGGTGGTTTTGAAAGCACGGTGAGACTGGCCAAGAGCAACCCTGCCATGTGGGTACCCATCTTTATGCAGAACCGTGAGAATGTGCTGGATGTACTCAATGAACATATTTCTCAATTGAGAAAGTTTAAGGCCTGCCTGGAAAAAGAAAACTATGGCTACCTTTTACAACTGATTGAAGACGCCAATAAAATTAGAAGGATCATAAAATAAGAACGGGAGGATAGCAACGGGAAAATAGCGTTGAGCCGTTACCCGGGAAAAAATATTTCAATATAAAATTTACAATCTTTACAAATGCAAGCAATAGCAACTACCATGAAAGAACGCGTACAGGAGAAATGGAATAAACGTCCATTGATCATTTCCGGTCCCTGCAGTGCCGAGACCGAAGAACAGTTAATAGCCACCGCGCAGCGCCTCGCCGCTACCGGAAAGATAGATATGCTGCGCGCAGGTATCTGGAAACCGCGCACCAAACCTGGTTTGTTTGAAGGTATTGGTGCAAAAGGATTGCCCTGGATGCAACAGGCAAAAAAACTGACCGGCCTGCCCACCACCGTAGAAGTGGCCACCGGCAAGCAGGTGGAAGACGCGCTTACTTTTGATGTAGATGTTTTATGGATAGGTGCCCGCACCACCGTTAACCCCTTTAGCGTACAGGAAGTGGCCGATGCACTCAGGGGCGTAGACATACCCGTATTAATAAAGAACCCCATCAACCCAGACCTTGAGTTGTGGACGGGTGCCGTAGAGCGTGTGGCAAGAGCAGGCATTAAACAGATTGGCCTCATACACCGCGGCTTCTCTTCTTACGGTAATACTGAATACCGCAATGCGCCTATG
>DATJGC010000054.1:0-2913 GCA_035495345.1 Chitinophagaceae bacterium
CGTTTTATCAATGCGCCAATTAATCTTTATGGAATTGATGAACCTTCGGTTTTCCGTGAGCTTTGTACTACAGCTCAACCATGCAATGGCTGAAAAGCTTACTACAGCTCAGTTATAGCATAAAAGTAAAACACAGCGGCGTTGCGGGTGAGAAGCCTGGCCGGCTTTGAGGCCGATCACTTAAAAGATTGCCCGGACAACCGTGAGTAAAAAGTAAAAAAGCTTTTGCTTTGTGATCAATTCAAAAGTCAAAAGTCAAAAGTAAAAAAGCTTTTGCTGGGTTTTTCCCGGTGGACGCAGAGAATTAATGGGCGTGGCCTTCTTTAGCGCTGCCATCCCTACAAAAAAAAATTTCGGGAAGCAAGGCGCTTTTTCTCTTTCTTCTCTTAGTAAAAGAACAAAAAACTTCAAACTAAAAACAATTATGGCATCAAGAAGAAAATTTATTCAGCAATCAATGGCGGGTATTGGTGGCGCTGCGGTGTTGCCCTTATTAGGCAGGGCGGGCAGTACTAACAGCCAGGTAAAAAACGAATCGGCCCTGCAATTGGGTATGGCCGGGTATACGTTTGCGAAATACGACGTGGAAAAATCCATCGCTATCATGAACCGCGTAAACGTAAAGAACCTGTCTTTAAAAGATTTTCACCTGCCGCTGAACAGCAGCCCGGAGAAAATTCAATCAGTGCTGGCACAGTTTACCGCCGGTGGCATTAATATCTATGCCGTAGGTGTTATTTACATGAAAACGAAGGAAGCGGTGGATGAAGCCTTTGCCTATGCAAAAAACGTGGGGGTATCACTGATAGTTGGCGTACCTAATCCCGAATTGCTGGATTATACAGAAGAAAAAGTAAAGAGCACCAATATCAGGATTGCCATTCATAACCACGGCCCGGAAGATAAGCTGTATCCCAGTCCAAAGAATGTGTATGATCTTATTAAAGATCGTGATCCAAGAGTAGGGCTTTGTATTGATATCGGCCATTCTACCAGGGCCGGACAAGACCCTGCCAAGGCGGTAATTGAATACAGCAAACGCGTGTTCGACCTGCATATTAAAGATGTATCAGCAGCACAGAAAGATGGTAAGGCCATGGAAGTAGGGCGGGGCGTCATTGATTTTGCCGCGCTGGTAAAGGCGCTCAACAAAATAAAATTCAGCGGCTATTGCAGCTTTGAGTTTGAAAAAGACATGAGTGATTCATTGCCGGGCATCGCAGAATCTGAAGGTTATTTCAGGGGCGTTATCAAAACTATCGGCTGATGAACGAGATTGCCTGTCTGCACGCAATAACTTAGGCCCGCAGCCCGCGTATAAATAATCATACA
The DNA here is from genome assembly GCA_035495345.1 of Chitinophagaceae bacterium. Classification (GTDB taxonomy): domain Bacteria; phylum Bacteroidota; class Bacteroidia; order Chitinophagales; family Chitinophagaceae; genus JACMLD01. Next base: position 1,333 of record DATJGC010000054.1, read on the forward strand.
TGGAGATGTACTATTGATGAGGTGACACACCCCATGAATGGTACATTTCTTTTTTACAACATGATTAGTTGAGTTGCAGGTGGGGAAGGCGGTAGGTAAGCCCATCCAGCACATAGATTTCATCTACTTCATAAATCCAGAACTTAAACAAGGGAGATTTGGAAAGGTATTCATCCACGGCGGCCTTGTCTTCTGCGCTGATGGTAATCCAAATCTTTTTGCTCTCAAGTGAGACTGCGTAGTGATCAATGATTTCTTTATTGATCAGCGTATTGATGTACTTACGGTGGCGGGGAATCAGCGCATTTATCTCGTCGTCTATTTCAAAGCTTATGGTTACCTGGAATTTCTTCATGTCCATAGGTGTACTATCATCTGTTAGTGGTAAGGGTACGGTACGTTAGGATATATAACGAAAAACGGCCTGAAAAAGTTTCCTAACAGTGTGCTAATTGTCAATTATTATATTGTCCAGTCCACAATATTATTTACCAGGGCAGGCTGTGCCGGGGCCGAAATCCGGATATAATTGTCTGTATATCCTTCCATAAGCGCATTTCCAGCGCAGTTTTCAAACAGCACTTTCCGCCGCTGGCCGCTGTGTTGCTGGGTAAAAAATTGCATTTTATGATAAGAGAGTGTGCGGAGCGCCTTGTTTCTTTGCAGCCTGGTATTAATGGGCACAACAGGTTGTATGCCCAGTGCATGGGTGTTATCTCTTTCTGAATAGGTAAAAACATGGAGGTAGGCAATATCCAGGGCCTGCAGAAAGGCAAAGGTTTCTTCAAAATCTTCCTTTGTCTCTCCCGGGAAACCCACAATAACATCTACCCCAATGGCACAGTGGGGCATCAGGGTCTTAATGAGTTCTACGCGTTCCTGGTAGAGTTCTTTTTTGTAGCGGCGGCGCATCAACCCCAAAATTTTATTGCTGCCGCTTTGCAGGGGAATATGAAAATGCGGCATGAAGCGCGCGCTGTTGGCCACAAAGGCAATGATATCGTTGCTGAGTAAATTGGGTTCAATAGAAGAAATCCGGAATCGGTCGATTCCCTCCACCTGGTCGAGTGCCTGCACCAACTGGTAAAAATCTTCCTGCTGCCCCCTGCCATCGGCGCCTTTGCCAAAATCGCCCAGGTTTACGCCGGTGAGGATAATTTCTTTTACGCCCCTGGCTGCCAGCGAAGTGGCAGTGTTTACCACGTTGGCAATGCTATCGCTCCGGCTTTTGCCACGGGCCATGGGGATGGTACAAAAAGAGCAATTATAACTGCAGCCGTCCTGTACTTTTAAAAAACTCCGGGTTCTGTCGTTCACCGAAAAGGAAGCATTAAAACCGGTAACGGTATCAATATCGCAACTGCAGATTTTGGCGGCATTTCCCTTCCTCAGTTCACGGATATGCTCCACAATATTAAATTTCTCCGCGGCACCCAGCACCAGGTCTACACCGGGTATGGCAGCAATTTCTGCGGGCTTTAACTGTGCGTAACAACCGGTTATCACCACCAGGCTCTCGGGCCAGGAGCGTTGTATGCGGCGCACCAGGTGGCGGCATTCCTTGTCTGCATTATCTGTAAC
>DATJGC010000055.1:0-4459 GCA_035495345.1 Chitinophagaceae bacterium
GGAAGAATTGCATACGGTGTACAACTGGCTGGCACAATACAGCGCGCTCTGCGAGGCAAGACTAACAACCATGGAAGATTACCTTGGCCTTTTACTTTTATCAAAACAGCGTACAGCAGCACAGCGCGGGGCGGGCAGGGACGGCAGAAAGCGAATGGCTAAATAATCATCAGCGTATTAATTCTAATTATCAATAAAACAATTTACATGAGTATTCTGGCAGTGATTATAACCGTCATTCTAGTCTTGGTAGCGCTCTTCTTTATAGTGGCGTTGTTTACAAAGAAAGCGTATGCAGTGGAACGATCTGTAGTCATTAACCGACCGCAGCAGGAAGTATTTGAGTTTATCCGGTACCTGAAAAACCAGGACCAGTACAGTGTGTGGAACAATATTGACCCGGGAATGAAAAAGACCTATCAGGGTACAGACGGCAACCCGGGGTTTATGTATGCGTGGGACAGTAACAATAAAAAAGCCGGCAAGGGCGAACAGGAAATTGTTAGCGTAGAACCCAATAAGCAACTGAACATGCGTATTCATTTTATAAAGCCATTTGAAGGATTGGCAGATGCTTATATGCGCAGCGAAATGGCCGGGCAGGGACAGACAAGGGTGTCCTGGGGGCTTTCCAGTACCATGAAGTACCCGATGAATATCATGCTGGCATTTATCAATATGGATACCATGCTGGGCAAAGATCTTGCTACCAGTCTGCAACAATTAAAAACGATATTGGAAAAATAGGCCTGATGTTCATCACCGGTTTTGAACAACACTATTGTACCACGTTCAAAACAATTTAATTAAACCCAGGCCTGAAAAAGGGTTGTCGATAATTCTCAACTTATATTCTAACACCATACAAACTCTATTATGAAAAAACTAAACATCTTGTACTGGATCTTTACCGGATTATATGCTGCTGTAATCTTTCTTACCTCTATTCCCAATGTAATGGCCAATGAAGACTCCGTAAAAATTGTGGTAAACGTACTTGGCTACCCGCATTATTTTCTTCCCTTTATTGGCATTGCAAAATGCCTTGGCGCCATTGCACTGGTAATACCAGGTATGCCCAGGTTGAAAGAGTGGGCCTATGCCGGACTCACCTTTGATCTTGTAGGCGCCGTTTATTCATTCATATCAGTGGGTATTCCGGCAAAGGAATGGCTGCCCGTCTTATTATTCTTTGTTGTGCTGGCTTTGTCTTATTTCTTTTACCATAAAAGACTAAAAGCAAAGGCAGCCGGAACCATTAAATGATGGTAACATGATTGAAGTATTTAAAACCAATGTACAGGAACGTTCACAGGCAGAAAGATTGTTGTCTGTGCTGAGAGATCGCTTCCCGGGTTATCGCATCAATGTTGATCTCCATGATTGTGACAAAGTGCTTCGTATTGAAGGCTACCAGTTTGCAGTAGCCAGCATTGTATCACTGGTGCATGAGCAGGGTTTTTATTGCTCTGTACTTGATGAGTAACCCATTATCTTTTATGCTGCCGGTACATGTTCTTACACTATGACTGGCTTGTTTCTTACCCTCTTTGCCGGTAGCAATCATGCTACCGGCTTTATTTTTTTGCACCATCACCAGCGCATTGCCGAAGATTTCCTGATTGATTATGGTCAATCAACTTTTAAAATACATCGTGCATTTGTAGTATCAGCAAAGCGGCTTGCTAAGAGGGCGATGAAGGGCTTCTAAGGTTTAATACTTAAAAATTCTTATCTGCTTTAACCAATTACAATAAACGTTTATTGGCTCCCGTTTGCGCTAACGGCTAGTTTGTTTGCCCGCATCAGTAGGTGAACTTTTAACAAGCCAATACCGTAACCTAAACGTTTTTTTTAATTAAAATCAAATCCAAAAATGAAAAAAGGAACAAAACTGGTTCTTGCTGCATTAGTGATGCTTGTATCGGCTTCAACCTCGTTCGGTCAGGCTACTGCAACCGCAACAGCCACCGCAACGATTGTAACGCCCATCAGCATTACTAAAAATGTAGACATGAACTTTGGTAACGTAGCCGTGCAAACCGGTACGGGTGGCACCGTGGTACTTACACCAGCTGGCGCCCGCTCTATTACTGGCGGCGTTACATTACCGGTTGTAAACGGTACGGTTACTGCCGCATCATTTACAGTAGATGGCCAGGGCACCTATACCTACGCCATTACACTGCCGTCTACAGACCTCACTATCAGCAGCGGTTCTAACAGCATGATTGTAAACACATTTACAAGCACTCCCTCTGCTACCGGTGCACTTACAGCCGGCACACAAACCCTCAACGTGGGCGCCACACTAAACGTGAGCGCAGCACAGGCCGCAGGCGTATACGTGTCTGGTACACCTTTTAACGTAACGGTGAATTATAATTAAGCAGCAGCGTTATTTTAAGAAAACGTTGTTCTGTTACAACGTTTTCTTTTTATAAACCTAACAAGTAATACTATCCAATATTGTTTATGAAACCTACCTTATTCTATTCACGCAAAGCCTTTCTCAACTATGCTCTGCTGCTGCTTGCGCTGCAGTGTTTTCTCGCGCTCTGCGCACAGGCTCAGGGTAACCTTATGATGATGCCCCGCCGGGTGGTTTTTGAAGGTGCCAAAAGATATGAAGAATTGAATCTTGCCAATACCGGCAAGGATACTGCACGGTATGCTATCTCGTTGATGCATGTGCGCATGAAGGAAGATGGGAGCTTCCAGGAAATTACCAGTCCTGCCGAAGGCGAAAATTTTGCCGATAAGTACATTCGGTTCTTTCCACGCGCAGTTACACTGGGGCCCGGAGAATCTCAGGTGATAAAAATACAACTCAACCGTTCTTCAGAACTGGGCCCCGGCGAGTACCGCTCTCACCTTTACTTCAGGGCCATTCCTAACCAGCCCATACTAGGAGAAACCACCGCTTCCAAAGATTCCAGCATCTCCATACAACTGGTGCCCATTTTTGGCATTTCAATACCGGTGATCATCCGCGTTGGAGAATACAACACACAGGTGCAGCTTACCAATAACTCATTACAAATGGAAGAAGATACCATACCTGTGCTGAACATGACGTTTACCCGTTCAGGTAATATGTCTGTCTATGGCGACCTGGCAGTGGACTACATCCCCGAACAGGGAAAGACTGTAACAGCGGGCGCCATCAAAGGCATTGCCGTATATACACCCAATACGCAGCGGCATATCAAATTTATACTGAATACAGCGCCTGGTATTAATTACCACCGTGGCAGGCTGCATATCACCTATACCTCACCGTTAGAATCCGGTGCCATAAAAATTGCGGAGACAGACCTCCAGCTGCATTGATGCAAAAACAACTGCTTATGAAAAACAAATTTGGCATTTTTCTGCTGGCGCTGATGGCCATGTACAGCAGCAGCCACGCGCAATCTGTGGTGGTTACAGATGATAATACCTATACCAGCGGCCATGCTTCTTCCGTACTGGATGTTAAGTCTACGTCTAAAGGCTTCCTGGCACCGAGATTGACCGCTGCACAACGTGTTGCCATCAGCAGCCCCGCCGATGGCCTGCTCGTTTTTCAGACAGATGGCATCCGCGGGTTCTATTATTACAATGCATCTGTATGGACCTTGTTCACCGCTGGCAGCAGCCAGTGGACAAGTTCTGGCAGCAATATCTATTATAACAGTGGCAACGTAGGTATTGGTGTAACAAACCCTGCTGTGCCGCTGGCCGTTAAAGACACGCTGGAGATTCGTAGGGTGGGCAGCCTTTCCACCTTACTATTCTCCAATACTTCCAGCGCCGGTGATTTCCGTATTGCTGGTGACGGTGGCGATCTTTACTGGCAGGGTGGCGGTGGCAGAAACCTGCAGATGGGCTCCTACTGGGGCATCATTTTATCGGGCGACCGGCAGACCAGCGCCTTCCCTTCGTTCTCTAACGGTGTAGCCAATACGAACGTGCTGATACAAGCGCAACGTGATGCAAGTGTACCGCTTGCACTGCAGGCCAACTCTGCAACGCAATCAGCCAACCTTACGGAGTGGCGTTCTTCCAGCAGCACGCTCAACGTGGTGGATAAGAATGGCAACTTTGGTTTGGGTACTACCAGTCCTGCTGCAAAACTTCAGGTGGTAGCCACCAACCCGCTTTCATTAAATGGCGTACAGGTGGGCGCTGTATCAGACAGCCTATTAACCATTGCAGCCGGTATTGTAAGAAAATTGCCTTTTGCGAGTGTTACCAGCGGCAGCTCATGGTCGCTCACCGGCAATACCGGTACCGCTTCCGGAACCCATTACGTGGGTACCACTGATAATACTAGCCTCAAATTCAGAACAAACGGCGTTCAGCGTTTTGTGCTTGATAGCCTGGGCAATGCCGGCATTGGCCTGGCACCGGCCTTTACCACCGGCACCTTCCAGGAAAAATTGCTGGTAGATGCGGGTAGTACAAGTTCTTATAA
>DATJGC010000056.1:0-3823 GCA_035495345.1 Chitinophagaceae bacterium
GTATTTAAAAAGAAGGATGGTGAAATAAAGCTGGCGGTGTATGATATCCTAAACCAGAACAAAAGTTATACGCGCAGCACGGGCGATAACTATATACAGGATACCCGTACCAATGTTTTAAACCGTTACCTGATGCTCAGCTTCACTTATAATATTCGCAAGGGCAGCCAGCAAAACAGCGGTATGCCTATTCCGCGGCAGTTTCAGCGTGGCATGCGCAACATGAGAATAGTTAATTAGGCTTCGGCGGTGAGTATGCGCATTACCCTGTAAATTGCAAGCAGCATTGGCAGCTTTGTGCAACAGCTGTTATTACCTTAACCAAGTGAGCATGTCTGTAAAGAATATCATTTTTGACCTCGGCGGCGTTATCCTGAACATTGATTTTAAAAAAACCGAAGACGCTTTTGTTGATTTGGGCTTTGAAGATTTTCGGCAATACATGACACAATTTCATATTACACCTTTTTTTGAAGAGTATGAAACCGGTAAGATTGATGATGCCGCCTTCATCAGGGGTATACAGGCCATTGCCGGCAAAACGCTGTTGCCGGAGCAGATTGTTACTGCCTGGAATGCGCTGCTGCTCAACTTTCCGCCGGAGCGCATTGCGCTGCTGGAACAACTAAGCAAGCAATACCGCCTCTTTTTGTTGAGCAATACCAATGCGCTGCATCATGCCCGCTTTCAACAAAAGCTGTATGACCAAACGGGTAAGTACCTTGAAGACCTCTTTGAAAAAGCATATTACTCCCACGCGGTGCACCTCAGAAAGCCCGCCGCCGCTATCTACCAACTGGTGCTGGATGAAAACAACCTTCAGCCGCAGGAGACTTTGTTCATTGATGATACGCCTTCTAATTTTAAAGGAGCGGAGGAAAGCGGCATCCAAACCTTTTACCTTGCGCCACCAATGACCATTCTTGATATTCCGCTTTTTAAAGGTTCCTAACCGCGGGCCTTAACCGCAGTTCAACAAATTGCTTGCAAGAAATTCTGTCACCGGAGCAACAAATATTGTTTTTTCTTTTTCTATATAAGGGTACAACTACCTGCAGCAATGGGTCATTCTGCATACACATGATAAGCTAACAAGCCATTCGGGCCTATTGGCTGCAGGCCGCTACCTTACTGCATTGGCAATGAAATTGGGTATTCTGAAAACGCTGCATGAGCGAATAAATAATACACCAAATAAAAATATACGGTGCACAGGTTTAGTGTTTCGTTTTATATATTTTTGTTAAGAGCCGTTTGACTGCTTATATCACCGGCACATTACTTCAACAGAGAACATTTGTAACCAAAAACAAAATAACTATGCGTGTGAGTGTTGTTCGCACTGCTTCGTTTTCCGGCAACAGCAGGCGTTGTGTATCTATGGTAACGGGCAGGCGGGCTTTATGGCAATGGCTGATGCTCTTGTTTTGCCTGGCGGGAAGTGTAAGTCCTGTACTTGCGCAGAACCCGGCCAATGATGGCAATATCACCGTTAAGGGCGTCATCACAGACTCTAGCGGTAACCGTCTCACAGGCGTAACTGTACAGGCCATTGGTACAAAGAAAGCCACTACCTCTAATAACAATGGCGAGTTTGAACTAAGCGGCATCAAGAGAAACACGCTTCTTTCACTTTCCATGGTAGGTTTTAGAACAACGCAGGTAAGAGCGGGCGAAACCGTTTCTATTACCATGCGTGAAAGCATTACCAGCATGGATGAAGTGGTGGTAACGGGTTTTCAGAAAATTGATCGCAAGAAATTTACCGGTGCCTCAGTTACTTTAAAGGCGGCCGATGTAAAAATAGATGGTATAACAGATATCAGTCGCATGCTGGAAGGCCGTGCCGCCGGTGTATCTGTTCAAAACGTTTCAGGCACTTTTGGTTCTGCACCTAAGCTGCGCATACGTGGTGCCACCTCAATCAGTGGAGAGAACAAACCGTTGTGGGTGGTAGACGGTGTAGTACTGGAAGACATTGTAAATGTATCTAACGAGCAGCTTACCAGCGGTGATGCCAGCACCCTCCTGGGTTCATCTGTTGCAGGTTTAAATATAAATGATATAGAAACCTTCGACATTCTGAAGGATGCCTCTGCCGCCGCCCTCTATGGTGCACGTGCCATGAACGGTGTAATTGTTATTACCACCAAAAAAGGAAGAGCCGGCGCAAAGCCACTGATCAACTACACCGGAAATTTTGGTGTGCAACTGAGACCATCATATACAGATTATGATGTTATGAATTCAGCCAACCAGATGTCGCTCAATGCAGAACTGGAGAGAAGAGGATTACTGCTCTACCCGCAACTGGTGAACGCCCGCAATACCGGCATCTACGGCCAGCTGGCCAAACTATTGCAAACGCCGGATGCCAACGGCAACTTCGCCGTTCAAAACACGCAGGAAGGACGGCAGGCCTGGTTAATGAAATACGCCAATGTTAATACCAATTGGTTTAAGCTGCTGTTTAAAAATTCTGTTACCCAGCAACATTCACTCAGTATCTCCTCCGGTTCAGAAAAATCACAATCTTATTTTTCTACCAGCTTTTTTACAGACCCGGGTTGGACAATTGCCGATAAAGTAAAAAGCTATATCATCAGCGCGCGGCAGAATTACAATGTTTCCAAGAAACTTTCCTTTGGCTTTTTGGTAACCGGCAACGTGCGGCAGCAGAGAACCTCAGGTACAGAAAACCGTAACTCTGATCCTTTGCAGGGTTCTTTCTCAAGAGATTTTGATATCAACCCCTTCAGTTATGCGCTGAATACCAGTCGCACCCTGCCTGCCTACAATGATGATGGCAGTTATAATTTTTCTACCAAGGATTTTGCGCCCTTCAACATTTTGTATGAAACGCAAAATAATTATACCAACCTGAATGTGCTGGATGGTAAGCTGCAGGGTAATCTTTCGTATAAAATAACACCTTTTCTTACCTATGATTTCCTGGGTGCTGCGCGCTATGTAAAAACAACAGAACAACACAGTATCCTGGATGATGCCAATGAAGCCAATGCCTACCGTGTAGGAGATCCTAACCAGCCCGGGTACAATACCATCCTTAATTCAAGCAATCCTTTCCTTTACCAGGATCCGGCATTACCGTTTGCACAGGCCGTTTCAATCTTGCCAAAGGGCGGTTTGTATAAACGTACAGACAGAACATTGTCTAACTATACGTTCAGAAATACACTTACCTACGCACGCAGCTTTGACGACAGAAAACACCAGCTCAATGTGCTGGCCGGGCAGGAGTATCGTTCTACCGACCGGCAAACGGCTAATAATGTAGGCGTAGGTTACCAGTACAATACCGGCGGAACGCCATTTGTAGATTATCGCTTCTTTAAAAAGATGGTAGAAACCAGCAATGTCTATTATGGTCTTGCGCCGGAGTACGACAGGGCCGTGGCCTTCTTTGCCAATGCTCAGTACACCTATAAAGACAGGTACACCATCATGGGTACCGCCCGTACAGATGGTTCTAACCGCATGGGAAGTTCTTCCAAAGCACGCTGGCTGCCCACCTGGACAGTAGCGGGTGTCTGGAATACAGACCAGGAAGCGTTTATGCAGGATTTCAATAAGAAGATCATCAGTCACCTCTTGTTCAAAGCCAGCTACGGACTTAATGCCAGTGTGGGCAATGCTATCAACAGCACCACTATTTTAAAATCATTGATTACTTATCGACAGAATATCAACGACCAGCAAACTGCCATCAACATACAAGACCTGCAAAACCTTGATCTTACCTGGGAGAAAAAATATGAACTGAATGTCGGAACAGATATCGGCTTCCTGGAAGAAAGAATGG
>DATJGC010000057.1:0-3393 GCA_035495345.1 Chitinophagaceae bacterium
TTTCCAAAAGTTATCTCCAAAATGGCTCTTTGCATTGCACTAGGTGTTCACCTGCAATACACGAAAAGATTTAAATTGGAATTGCTTCTCTTCTAAAACAGTCAAATTCCCTCTGCAGATTTAAACTTGCTATCGTTACTGTGCAAACTAATTTGTGCAGATAACACCTTGTCGTCACGGGAAGGTGGTTTTGCATTGGAACCTTGGCCATTCGCTTGTTTCGCATTATCGCTGCAGCAAAAATTACTGCAATTGTCCTAGTGTACGCTTCTAAATTACCCACAGCTAGTGCTGCCCATACGGTTGTAATAGACAGCTATCATCCCCTCATCACTTCTTCAACACCAAATCCTCCCTCGCCGCCCAAATACCAATATCCTGTTTGCTCAAAGCCGCCGCCATTAAAGCCGGAAATTTATCTGGTGTGCAGGCAAAAACAGGTATGCCCAAATTGGCAAAGTATTGCGCATTGTCATGGTCATAAGAAGGGGCGCCTTCATCGTTCAAAGCGAGTAATACTACTACCTGTACACCCGCGGCAGTAAGCTCGGCCGCCTTTTTGCGCATGCCCTGCGCATCTCCGCCTTCATACAAATCTGTAATCAGCACCAGTATGGTATCTGTTGGCCGCGTAATAAGCTGCTGGCAATAGCTCAGCGCTAAATGAATATCCGTGCCGCCACCCAGCTGTACACCAAACAATAATTCTACAGGGTCTGTCAGCTCCTCCGTAAGATCCGCCACCGCCGTATCAAACACCACCATCCTGGTTTTAATGGCCGGTATAGAGGCCATTACAGAACCAAATATGCCAGAGTAAACAACGGAACTACCCATAGAGCCGCTTTGGTCAAGGCAAAGCACCACATCTTTCAATGAAGTTCTTTTTCGCCCATAGCCAATCCTTGTTTCAGGTATAATGGTTTTATAGGCGGGCTGGTAATGCTTTAAATTTTTCTGAATGGTAGCATGCCAGTTAATCTCGTTGTGCTTTGGCCGGCGGTTTTTGGCAGAACGGTTAAGGCTGCCCACAATGGCCTGCTGTGTGGGCGCCGCTAATTTTTGCAGCAATGCATCCACCACTTTCTTCACCACCTGCCGGGCCGTGTCTTTTGTTCTGTCTGGTATTACCTTGCTTAAGCTCATTAACGTAGCCACCAGATGCACATCGGCCTCTACATGCTCCAGCGTTTCTTTTTCAAACAGCATCTGCGTAAGGTTTAAACGCTTCAATGCATCCTTCTGCAGTAACTGCACCACCGTGTTAGGAAAGAAAGAACGTATATCACCCAGCCACCGGCTTACATTGGGCGATGATGCGCCCAAACCACCGGTGCGCTCACTATCGTACAGGGCCGCCAGCGTCTTATCCAGTTGCAGGTCTTGCTGGCCCAGTGTAAAACCAGTGCCATCGTTTTGGTCATTGCCCAGTATCAGCCGCCATTTGCGTATTTGTTGTTCAGAAGCCATAAACGCTTTTAGCTTTTTAAATAATTTATAGTTTGTACCCCAGCAAACGCATCACCACCCCTATTCCTTTTTGTGCTCTTTCTGCATCAAAATCTACTGCAGCCTGTGGCGTAACGGCCTTACCACCCTGTTTCACTTTCTCGCCCAATTTCCTTCTTTCAGGGGTAGAAAAATTGGCAAAGCTGCGGCGCAGCAGCGGCAGCACTTCAATAAATACTTCTTCAGGCAGTTGCTCTACCCAATTATTTACCACGCCCCAGAGATCATTGTCTATAAGCAATAAGGTGCCACTACCTTTTAAAAATCCTTCCAGCCAGGCGGCCGCAACGGACGGTGCAGTAGCGGTAGACATGGCGTAATAAAAAGATTTTACCAGCGCATCACCCGCCAGCAGTTTATAATCTGCCAACAGCCGGGTGCTATAGCCGGCAATTACCGCAGTCGTATTTTTTCCCTCGGCAATAATGGTAAGCGTTTGCTGCCATTGCGCGGTAATATCTGCTTGCTGTAACAGGTTTACGGCATCATTCATCCGCGCAAACAGCTCCAGCAAATGCGCGGCAGCGTCTTCATCTACGGCTGTACAGGCGGCAGGCAGGCTTACGCAAATGCGCGTAACCATGCTGGTTACAATACCCAGTACAAGCGCCGCATCTGTTTTACGTACATTGCCATAGCGGCTGGTATTTACCAGGTTGGGTATTACCTCCATCAACTGTAGGGTATCGCCACTGGCAGCCGCCAGGTTATTAATTTGCCCAATCAATGCTTCCACGGCAAATGGTAGTTCGGCAGGTAGGGTGCTCTCCAGCAAACGGCAAACTACCGGCAGCGCATTGGCCTTCTTTGCCTGGTCAACAACATATTTTCCGGCTGCCTCCTCCACCGTATTTCCCCAACTGCCTTTCTCAATAATGTCTATGGCAAATGAGGGGTCCCACTGCAGGCGCCATTGCTCTTTAAATGTACCCTTGCCTGTAATGGCCAGGGGCTGGCCCCAGTTAATGCCCATTACTAACAAACGATGCAGTAGCATGCTTCTTTCCAAATCTGTGTCCTTGCGCAGGTCTAGCGTATAATCTTTCCAGTCTGCAGTTACAGGCAATCGCAGTTTCTTCTGCAGCTTCTCAAGATCTACCTGTAAGGGCGGCTTTGGAATATCAACCGGCACTTCTCCAATGGTATCGCTTACAATCAACTCCTTTTGCAGGAGCGCCATCATAAAAGGTTCTCCATGGCACAAGATGCTAAGCGCTGCCTCATTCAATTCTTCCAGCCCCGCTTTTGGCAAATTACGCAGCGCCGCCAGTGCATTGGCCAGCCGCACAGCTTCTATCACATGCGCAACGGAGGTATCCATTTGTTGTTCTCTAAACAATTTGGCTACCCTGGCCATCCATTTTGTACCATCATCTGTGGGGTAGTGCCAGATATGATCATACCAGCCGGCAGAGGCAATGCCAGCACCATAACCGCTGTAATAACTTAAGCGTTGATAGGTCCAGGGCACCCAGGTGCAGGTTACTTTTACCTTTGGCAAGCCCTTCAACAAATCATTGTCGTCTTTTTGCTTGGGCATTTTCAGCAAGGCAGGCGCATGCCATGCCCCGCAGATCACCGCAATAGTCTGAAACATTTCTTTTTCCGCCTGCCTGATGGTTTTGCGCATATAGGCTTCTCGCAGTTGTTCAAGAGGCTCCTCTCGTTCAGGTACAAGTTCACGCAGGGCCTGCATGGCTTCATTCACCGCATCAAAAACATCCTCGTTATTATGGCGGTGTTCAAACATATGCTCCCACCATTTTTCACCATCATTGTAACCGGCCGCTTCGGCTAACAAAGACATTGGGTCTAGCCGCACGGAGGCAGCTACTTCCGTTTGCTCATTAATAAGTTCAGCTGAAGCAATATTTTTTTTATGGG
>DATJGC010000058.1:0-5718 GCA_035495345.1 Chitinophagaceae bacterium
TGCGGCCAGCCTATGCTTACCTGCAACCAGCTATTGGTATTACGCTGTTCTGGGGTATGTTAACCGCGGTGGCCGCCTGCATTACCGGCTATCTCCTGTCTGGCAGTGGTGATTATGACGAGCAGCTGGTAGGCCGTCACCAATGGTTTGGTATTACCGTAGCGGCAACGGCGGCCATTTATTACGGCTGTTACCGGTTTAACCTCATCAGAAAATACACCTGGGCATTGCCGTTAGTACTGATATTGCTGGTAAGTATTACCGGGCATTTGGGCGGTACCCTGACGCATGGCAGTGATTACCTTAGCGGATCATTTACCAATATTGGTGTGGGCGATGCACCGCTGCCAGAGCGGCCCGTGCCCGATGTACAGGAAGCGGTGGCCTATACAGACCTGGTGCAACCACTACTACAGCGCAAATGTTACAGTTGTCATGGCCCCAATAAGCAAAAGGGCAAATTGCGGATGGACCAGGTAGCCTTATTAATGAAGGGTGGAAAAGATGGCGTGGTGCTGCAACCCGGTAATGCAGAAAAAAGCGAACTGATGCAGCGGCTGTTGCTGGATAAAGCTGATGAAAAGCATATGCCGCCAAAAGAAAAGCCGCAGCTTACAGAAAAAGAACTTGCGCTGCTTCACTGGTGGATAGCCAGCGGGGCTTCGTTCGATAAAAAGACAAAGGAACTCACACAGCCTGAAAAAATAAAACCCATGCTGCTTTCTTTGCAAAATGCGGTAACGGAAAAAAAGCTGCCTGCAGACCTGCCCACGGCCAATGTGGAAAAAGCCGATGCAAATGCTATAAAGAAACTCGCAGACAGGGGCGTGGTGCTGGTGCCCGTGGCCGTTAACAGCAATTACCTGGCGGGCAGCTTTGTAAGTTTTTCCGAAGCTACGGATGCTGATGTGCGCCTGCTGCTGCCCGTAAAGAAGCAATTGGTTTGGCTCAGGTTGGGTGATACCAGGATCTCTGACAGCGCACTAACGGTAATTGCCCAGTGCAGTAATCTCACAAGGCTTGAATTAACCAATACCCGGGTTACTGATAAAGGCCTGGCGCAGCTGGCGGGGCTGCAGCAGTTACAATCGCTTAACGTGGTGGGTACGCAGGTAAGTTCCGCTGGCCTGCTGGCGCTTAAAAACATTGCCAGCCTTCGCTCAGTATATTTTTATCGTTCTGCTGTTACCGCCGCCGACTGGCCGCTGTTAAAGAAAGCTTTTCCTGCTACCACGCTTGATTCCGGAGGTTATCGCGTACCGCTTTTTGAGACAGATACCATGCTGGTAAAACCACCCAAGAGGGAGCAGTAAGCAGTTGGTTGCGGCTGATAACGCAGCAACAATTCCTTAATAAGCTGGTAGCGCGCACGCACGTACATTTGAATGCAGTCATTGAAGATGTTAAACCGCTACACATAAATACATTGCTTATGAACAGGCGCCAATTTCTACGCTACAGCACGCCCATTGCACTACTACTGGCAAATGGAAAGATAGCCGCCGCAACGGACATAAATCCCGCTGCATGGAACAGGCGAAAAACGATACTACGTTTTGCCGTGGCCTCAGACGGTCATTACGGCCAGCCCAACACGCCGTATGAAGAATACCATGCAACACTGGTAAACCGTGTAAATGAGGAGCATGCCCTTAACCCGTTTGCCTTTTGCATGGTAAACGGTGATATTATTCATGACGATAAGCGCCATTACCCCGCCGCAAAAGCAGCACTGCAAAAACTACAAATGCCCTGGTATGTAAGCCAGGGTAACCATGATAAAGTAACCAGAGATGAATGGAAGGCCATCTGGAATATTCCCGTAAATCATGATTTTGTGATTAAGAAATCCAGCTTCCTGATTGCCACCACCTCAGATGAAAAAGGTACTTATCTTCCACCGGATATAGACTGGGTGGCCGCCAAGCTGGAAGAACATAAGAAGCAGGAACAGGTCTTTATCTTTCTGCACATCAACCCTGGTAAACAAACGGCCAATGCAGTGGATTCACCCGCACTGTTTGATGTGTTTGCAAAGTATAAAAATATAAGAGCTGTATTCAATGGGCATGATCATGATGAAGAAGGCATCAAAGTAAAGAACAATATTCCTTTTGTTTTTGATGCGCATTTTGGTGGCAACTGGGGCACACCTTACCGGGGCTTCAGGGTAGTAGAATTGTTGAAAGACAATACCCTGGCCACTTACATTATGAACCCGCTGGAAAAAATAAATAATGCGGTGTTATAACGGTCAACCAGTCATTTTGTAAAAGGCAATGACCGCGGCTTATGCTCCCCTGAAATTGGGTTTTCTTTTTTCAATAAATGCGGCGGCACCTTCTTTGGCATCACTGGTATCAAAGAGTTTACCAAAGGCTGCAATCTCCTGTTGTAAACCATCTGCTGCACCATAGGCTGCTTTATTGGTAAGTGCAATAATTTGTTCAATGGCCAGGGGCGCCTTGCTGTTAATGGTCTTTAGTAGACCTTTTGCAGTATCCAGTAGACTCTCTGCGCTGGTAACATGGTTTACCAATCCTAATTGTTTTGCTTCCTGTGCATCTACCATCTGGCCGGTCATCATCAGTTCCATGGCCTTGCCCTTGCCTACCAGTTGTGTAAGACGTTGTGTGCCGCCATAACCCGGTACCAGGCCCAGGTTTACTTCGGGCTGTCCAAATTTTGCCTGCTCACTGCAAACCCTGAAATGACAGGCCATGGCAAGTTCACAGCCTCCGCCCAGGGCAAAACCATTAACGGCTGCAATAATAGGTTTTGGGCTGTTCTCTATTTTGCTGAAGACTTCATCCTGTCCTTTTTGTGCCAGTGCTTTGCCGGCGGTGCTGTCCATTGATCCAAACTCACTAATATCTGCTCCTGCTACAAATGCTTTGTTGCCGCTGCCGGTAATCAGTGCGCTTTTAATGGCCGGGTTGGTATACACTTCTTTAATGGCGGCGGCCAGTTCTTCAATCACTGTTTTGTTCAGCGCATTTAATTTATCAGGGCGGTTAATGGTAATAGTGTAAATGCCTTCTTCCAGGCTAGTGATGAGTGTGCTGTAGTTGTTCATGGTAATATCATTTAAATAAAGCAGCTGGTATGCCTGCGGCTTAAAAGCGCCTGTTGGCCTGCACCCAGTCTTTAATATAATCAGCAATGGCGGTGGTAGGCGTGCCGGGTGCAAATAATTTTCCTACGCCCATTTGTTGCAGTTGCTGCATATCGTCATCTGGTATAATGCCGCCACCGGTAAGCAGCACATCATCCATTTTTTTATCTTTCATCAATTGAATAATGCGCGGAAAAACGGTGTTGTGTGCCCCACTCAGAATGCTGATGCCAATTGCATCCACATCTTCCTGCAAAGCTGCATTCACTACCATTTCAGGGGTTTGGCGTAAACCGGTGTAAATGACTTCCATGCCCGCATCGCGCAGTGCAGCGGCAATGATTTTTGCGCCACGGTCGTGCCCGTCTAAGCCCACCTTGGCCACCAGCACCCTGATGGGGCGTGTCTTATCTGCGGACGTGGATGCTACAGTCATGCCATGGCTTTTAATGGTTTCAAAAGTACTGAATGAAACAGAAACTTATATAAAGACTTATCGTTGCTGATGCCTTGCGTTAGAGGCGAGCTGCCGTGAACTATTGCTTTACCATTTAACTTTTGCCTTTTCATCTGCCATCTTCTTTCTAAAAAATTCTTTGAAATGTTCATCGGCTCCTTTCAGAATAATGATAAGGCTGCCTTTCTCACGTGCATAGCTATTGGAAACACTGTCGAACAATGTGGCGGATGTAAAATTTTTGATGAAGTCGTGCTCCATTTCATGCGTATCATCTGTCAGCAGTACCAGGTTATCAAACTGGGGCGTTGCCGGCATCCAATATAAAAAGCTGGCGTTGGTGCTGTGTACGGGCGGCAACCCCAGCGTGTTGCCGTAGTAGTTAACGGCGCCTGCCTGGCCATAGTTATCGCAAAAGAGCATTGTTTTTGCTTTTTCTGCAGGGTTTAATTGCTGGTAGGCGGCGGCCATCTTGGTGGCCATTTCTTTCCAGCCCAGCATATCTGCAAAGTCCTGGGGCAGGGGATGATTCTGCAGGTCTTCCCATTTCAGCATGCCGGTCTTATCGATATTTCTTTGCTGATAGTATTGTTCAAGCTTGCGGGGTGCGGCCAGCGGAAGTGCTAAGGGTAAGAGCAGGCCGCCCAGTACCAGGGCCAGTAATACCAGCGCATACCTTGTTACGCGGAACTTTACAGCAGTGGCCTTTTCCAGCCACCAGGCGCCAAATGCAAACAGTATGGGGTAAGCGCCCAGGGCGTAATAATTTTTTCCATGGCCAACCAGCAGCAACAGTAGCACGGTGAGGTAGGCGATGCCTACAAAACGATAACCGGCTGCCTGGCGTGCAATGAGTAACCATGCCAGTCCTGCCAGCCAGGTAACCACACAAGGCAGGTTCATCAGCAACTGGTCTGTAAGAAAACCGGCCGGGCTTACATATTGCAGCTGTGTATCGCTCAGCTCTTTCATATGGTATACCACCGGAAAGTGATGGTTGTACTGCCAGGCAAGGTTGGGCAATACAATCAGCAGGGCCAGCAGGCCTGCGAAGTACAGGTGTTTGTTCAGGAAGATGGTTCTTTGCCGGGTAAGCAGCAGGCCGGCAAGGAGGCTGGCGGTGAAGAAGATGACGGAATACTTGCTCATCATGCCCAGCCCAATGGCCATACCAAAGCTGTACAGCCAGTAGTTGTTACGTGTTTGTACAAAGCAGACGAGGCTGAAGGCCATGAGGGTCCAGAAAAATATCTCCAGGAAATTGGGCTGAAAAAGAAAATGTATGCGCAGGTATACGCCGGTAACAAAAGGAAGAAAACCCAGCAGCAGCGCAAATGACTTTCCACCCAATGATAGAATTGTTTTGCCCACCAGTAAAAAAGTAAGTGCTCCAAATAAGGAGGGCCACCATTTTATCCAGAACATGCTGCCGCCTGCAAGGTTTACCAGCCAGGCAAAAACGGACAACAGGGGCGGCACTTCCATAAAGCCCCAGGCCATGTGTTTGCCTTCTGCCAAATAAAGAAATTCATCTCGGTGGGGTTCATAAATAGCATCCTGCAGAAGAAAAGGGAGGGTGAGTTTTACTATTGCCAGGAGGTACAAAAGCCAGTAATGCCGCTTCATAGAAACAGTAATTTGAGCGGAAGATACAACAGCGCAACTGATCAATGACAATCAGCAATGGCCCACTGAATCTTATCCTTTGAGCAATTCCATAAAGTGTTTGATGCGTTGAATGGTGGCATCTTTACCCAGTAGCGCGGCAATGTCAAAAACGGCCGGACCAAACTTTCCGCCCACCAGCATTACGCGGAGGGGCATCAGTACTTCGCCGGGCTTTATTTTGTGGGCCGCAGCCAGTTCTTTAAAAGTATGCTCCAGCGTTGTTGCTTCCCAATCATGCATCAGCTGAAACTGTCGGATGGCTTCTGCAAAAAACAATGCTTTCTGCTCGTTCCATTTGGGTTGTACGGCGGGTAAATCATATTGCTGTGGCGTTGTAAAGAGAAAGCCTGCCTGTGCGGGAAAATCGGCAATGAACGTGCATCGATCTTTCACCAGGGCAATCACCTTATCCAGGTAACTGTTATCTGTAACCGCAATACCCGCAGCCTGTAGCGATTGCTGCACGGCCGGCCGCAGT
>DATJGC010000059.1:0-3852 GCA_035495345.1 Chitinophagaceae bacterium
CATAATATCAATTACTGATAAACCCGGGTGAAAACTGCCATTGCACTGTGGGTATTCAGACAACAATGGCTGCAAAAACTTCAGGTCGATGCCCTGCTCCTTAAAATGTTCTTTTTTATAGATAGCCATTCCGCCGGGCGGGTTATAATACGTGCTGGCCCCCAGCTGCTGGCAAATTTGTAATGCCCAGTCGCTGGTCTCCACCACTCTTGAATAATCGAGCTTCAGATCAGATGTTATCTGGATATCAGCCTTCAGGCCGATGTAACTGCATACCGCTTTCATGCAGCGGGCATTCAGTTGCACGATGCTGGTTTCATGCGGACAGAGACAATCGCTGATGAGTTTCATGACCTCCTGAAAAAAAGGTGCTTTCTTCCGGTAGTAATCCAGCTGCCTGATAATGGTGGTCTTCCAGGAGGCATCATCGGTTATTTCAATTTCTCCTACTGTTGCGCGGGTGCAATGCCGCTTCACGGGCACTATTATATACTGGTGGTCTTTGTTGGCGGATAGTATCCTGTTGCGGTTTATCCAGCCATGCCGGATATACTGTACCTCGTCACACAAAATAAAGGAGTCTGTGTTGGCGATTAACTGAAACTGTCCGATGTAGGGGAAGAAGTAGGGTTGCATGATCGCTACGGTCATGGCTAATAATTTTGGGCGCGGTATAAAATTCTGATCACGAAATTCAATTCTTCCGTGGTGATGCCATGGTGCATGGGTAAACACAAAATGCGTTTGGAGATGCAGAGGCTATTGGGGCATTCGTACTTGTTCACAAAGCTGAGCGTGTGCAGCGATGGATAGAAATACCTTCTCGGAAAAATAAGGTTAGCATTCAGGTAGAGCTCTATCTTCTTTATGATCTCTTCTGAAGAAAAAACCAGCGGCATATAAGAATAGTTATACACTGAATTTTTCTGGATGGTCTGCAGGCATTTCTCCAGTCGCTCCAGCTGGGTGGTATAATAGAGATAGATTTCTTTTCTTTTTGCAAGAATGGCGTCGGCATATTTAAGATTGGCCAGCCCCATGGCTGCGTGCATTTCAGAATTCTTTGCATTGATGCCTATGCAGGCAAAACTATCCGGGCCATCAAAGCCAAAATTGCGCATATAGGCCATTTTCTTCAGCAGGTCAGGGTCTTGCGTAAACACAGCGCCGCCTTCTACGGTATGAAATAATTTGGTGGCATGAAAGCTGGTGGTGCTGATATCCCCATAAGAAAAAACGGATTTACCCCTGTACTTGGTGCCAAAGCAATGAGAGGCATCATAAATTACTTTGAGCTGGTGTTTGGTAGCAATGGCGTCAATGGCGTCTATATCACAGGGATTGCCAAAAACATGGGTGGCCAGTATGGCCGTGGTGGCCGGGGTAATGGCGGCTTCAATCATGGCCGGGTCTATATTCAGCGTATGCGGGTTAATGTCTGCAAATACAGGCGTGCAATTTTCCCAGAGTGCACTGCTGGTAGTGGCAATAAAAGAGAAAGGCGTGGTAATAATTTCTCCTTTCAATGCAAGCGCCTTTAATGCCAGTTGCAGGGCAATTGTACCATTGGCTACAAATAGCATATAGGGTACGTCCAGGTAGTTTTTGAGTCTTAGTTCCAGCTCATTCACCAGCGGCCCGTTGTTGGTGAGCCACTGGCGTTGCCAGATATCACTTACAAAAGACTCAAACTCATCAATAGGAGGCAGAAACGGTTTTGTAACGGGTATCATTACCGGTTTTTTGGGGCGGGGTCAGTATTAATTGAAATGAAGTGCTGGTGCAACTGCATTGTTTATAGTTGCAGCGCTACCATTTTTTTGAAAGCTTCAGAATGTTGCATCATATGGTTGAAAGAACCATGGGCGGCAATCTGCCCCTGGTCGATCATATAGATGATATCTGCTTTACGGATAGTGGAGAGCCGATGGGCTATCAGCACCATGGTGTAGTTGCCGTAGAGTTTTTCTATGTTTTCCTGGATAATGCGCTCCGTTTCTGCATCCAGCGCGGAGGTGGCTTCATCAAATATGAGGATCTCTGTTTTTTTATAGAGTTCACGCGCAATAGAAATGCGCTGCTTTTGCCCGCCGGATATCAGCATCCCGTTATCACCCATGCGTTCATGCTCCCGGTTTGCCTGTGCATTTACAAAATGCTGGAGCGATGCCATATTGATTACTTCAAAAAATCTTTTCCTGTTTTCTTCAGTGGGCGATGCCCATAAAGTGATATTGTTGAAAACAGTGTCGTTGAAAATAACAGACTCCTGTGAGATGTAGCCGATGCTGCTGCGGTAAGCATCCTGGTCCAGCTGCTGCAATGGAATAGTGTCTACCATTACCTGTCCTTTGGATGGCACAACAAGCCCGGCTATTAAATTTGCGATGGTTGTTTTTCCGGCACCACTTTCGCCCACCAATGCAATGGTTTGTTTTTTTGGAATGGTAATATTTACGTTTTGCAGTACCTGCTTTTTTCCGTAAGAGAATGACACATCTTCAAATACTATTTGTTGGCGAATGCCCTGGAAAGGGATATTGCCTTTCACTTCGTGCAACTGGCCCATTTGTTCAAGCATGGTGGCTACGGCATTCATTCCGCCTATATTTTCGATGAAACCCTGCCAGTGATTTTGTACTGCTACCAGGAAGCTCAGTGCACGGTAAAACAGCAGCAGGCTGAGAATAATGGTTGCCAGGCTGGCGCCCATCAATTGTAACTGTAGTAGTATCACTGCTGTTACTATCATTATGATAATCGGTTCCTTTACACTGGTAGTAATAGCGTTCATTTTACCAATCTTCCGGTTGAGGTTTTCTGATTCATTGATCACCTGCCTGAGTTTGCGGGCATACAGTGTAAAGGTGTTGGTAGACTTTAGGTACTTGAAGTAAAGCGTTGTTTGTGTAAGGAAGCCGTTAAAATCCGTTCCTTTGGCAGATAGTTCTACGGAGGTTTTTTTTGTGACCTTGTAAATTTTCCGGTAAAGCAGGTTTGAAATAGCGGCGCCCACCGCTACCAGCAGTGCAAACTGGTAATTGGCAAGCACCGCCAGTACCATGTATGTGAAAAGCATTGCAAAAGCCTGCGCGGCGTCAAAATAGAAACGCATGGTTTGAAACAGCCGTTGTACTTCTACGGTAAGTGTATTATGGATATTACCGGCATCCATTTTTAAAAAGGCGTTGTAAGAAAGCAATTGTAAATTGTCTACAAGGCTGAAGCGCACTTTCTTTATAAAATACTGGCGGAGCTTTGCATAATAATTAAGTTGGATAAACCTCACCACTCCTTTAAACACAAACAGAAGTACCAGCACCATCAGAATGCTCGCAACCGTAAGGTTCAGTCCTACCAGGCGCATGGCGTCTACCACATAGTGCAGCCGGCCCAATGTTTCGGTCCCATGTGAAGCATTATTAGCAGATACCGCCTGCAACAGTGGAATAAACATGGCCAGGCCCACACCATCCAGGGCGCTGATAAAGATGCTTAATGCAAGAAACAGGAAGAGCCTGTTGCCCACAATATGGTAGTAGAACCGGAAATAGCCGCGGAAACTGTTTTTATATTTGAAAGACATAGTAAAGGCCGGCAAGCGGCAACGGTTTATCTTATGCAGTGAGGCAAAAAATCATAAAGCGGAACCAGCTTACCAGCTGTAATTTTTTAAGCAGTATTTTTATATACAGTATTTCTCTTTTCCGCAGCTCCCGGCTGATTTCCCTGTGTTGTAATTTGTTGAAATAGCTGGAACGCCGCATCATTTTACGTGTATGCACAGATTGCCGGAATTTATCCAGCCTGCTCAGGCGGTTGTATAAGCCGCCCTCGTGCATCCGGTAACAG
>DATJGC010000060.1:0-3624 GCA_035495345.1 Chitinophagaceae bacterium
GAGATTAAAGGAGACTAAGAGAATAAAAGAGGCTAAGAGGGAAAAAGAGACTAAGAGATAAAAGGAGGGAAAGGGGCGTTTGCTTCGTTTCGCTTCGCTCAGGGGGCGCACAGAGGGCGCGGAGCTAGCAGAGGGTTCTAAGAGATAAAAAGAGACTAAGAGAAAAAAAGAGAAAAGGGGCGTTTGCTTCGTTTTCGCTTCGTTTTCGCTTCGCTCAGGGGGCGCGCAGAGGGCGCGGAGCTAACAGAGGGTAAGAGATGGAAGAGAAAAAGGAGGTTATAAAATAGGGAACCGAAGCCGGCAGGAGCAAAGTATTGAGCTCGTGCAGGTTTCGGTTCCGCGGTAAGCAACGTACATCGCGTTGCTTTTTTACTTTTTATGGTAAGCTTTTGAACTAATAAAGAAACACCACGCTTGCGCCGCGTACGGTAAACCTGCCGCCGGCACCAAAATCGCCCGTGCCGGGAATCTCCAGGTAATGCAGGAAACGATCCTGTATTACGCCTCCATCCGGAAAAGTAGTGTCCGTTACCGTTAGATAATTATCCGGCGGTAAAACAGCCGGCGGCAAATTGATGAACGACATTTCAATTTCGCCCGAAGGGGAATGCCTGTCTGCATGCTTCCGCAAAAAGAAAGATAACACCGGATTTGGGGTGGTATTGGTATAGTGAATGGAGATAGACTTAAGTACGGCACCCACCGGCAAGACAATGGCAGTAGACAATGAACGACCGGCCACGGCTGTACGCCTTCCATCCTGGAAAAGATCTACATAGCCGTCTGCACTGTTGGGCGGAAAGAAGGCCGCGCTTTCAATATACAATGTATGTTTCTTCTTCAGCGGCAATGGCAACGGGCGCTTAGCGGTTGCAGGGCTTGCACTTGCTTTACCAGCAGCCGCTGATTTTTTTACCGGTGCTTTTTTGGCGACCGCTTTTTTGGGCGCAGGATGTATCGCCTTACGGGCGACTTTCTTTTTTTTGACAGGCATACAATAGTTTTTATTTGTTTGGTGCTGCAAGTTAATTCTTGCACAACCCGTCACAATACCACATTACGGTAGTTTTGAAGGCTGGGCCACCACCCGGGCGACTGCATTTATCTCCTTTTGACTATCTTGTAATCTACCATTGCATATTATGAGCAATACAAAAGAGGCTTTTCTTCGGCTGTTGCGGCACCCGCTTAAGTTCCGCGCCTTCCTGCTGATGCGTTTGCCGGCAGCGTATTTCAGCGGTGTGCGTTTAAAAGAAGTAGATGAAGAACAGGCTGTGGCCACGGTGCCTTATAAATGGTTTTCGCAAAATCCGTTTCGTTCTACCTATTTTGCCTGCCTGGCCATGGCCGCAGAACTGAGCACGGGCGTATTGGCTATGCTGCACACGCACCATCGTACACCGGCTATATCCATGCTGGTGGTTAAACTGGAAGCCGTGTACAACAAAAAAGCAACCGGCATCAGCATCTTTCGCTGCAAAGATGGCGCAGCACTAAAAGCCACCATAGAAAAAGCCATTGCCACGGGGGAGGCGCAGTCTTTTACTGCAATGTCTGAAGGCACAAACGAGGCGGGCGAAAAAATTGCTGATTTTTATATTACGTGGTCGTTCAAAGCAAAGAAATAGCACTGCCTGTTATTTAGTGCGCCATATACTTTAAGTGCCTAACTTCAGGCTGTACAATACAGCAATAAAAATTTACAAAACGAAACACCCCCAGAGGTATCCGCTATGAAGATTGCTTTCCATGGTGCGGCACGCACCGTTACCGGTTCTAAACACCTGCTTACCCTTGGCAATGGCAAACAATACCTGTTAGATTGCGGCATGTTCCAGGGCATGGGTGCTGAAACGGATACGCTTAACCGTGAGTGGGGCTTTGACCCGCGCGAGGTAAGCTTCCTGGTACTCTCGCATGCGCATATTGACCACAGCGGTCTTATACCCAAGCTGGTAAAAGACGGCTTTACCGGCAAGATATTCTGTACACCAGGCACAATGGAACTTACGCGCATCTTGTTGCTTGATTCTGCGGAGATACAGGAAGACGATGCCAAATTTTCCAATAAAAGACGCGCTGCCAACGGCCTTCCGTACATCGGTCCGCTCTATACCATTGAAGACGCCAAGAACTGCCTGCAGCAATTTGTACCCGTGGAATATGGCAACTGGTACAAGATTGATGACCAGGTGGAGCTGCAGTATACAGATGCCGGTCATATCATTGGCAGCGCAGCCGTGCACCTGGCCATTACTGAAAATGGTAAGCGCAGCCGCTTAACCTTTAGCGGAGATGTGGGCCGGTACCGGGATGTAATTTTAAAATCGCCCGAAGTATTCTCACAGGCAGATTATATTCTTATTGAATCTACCTATGGTAACAGCCTGCATGAAGATGTGTCTACCACGCCGGAACAATTACTGGAATGGATAGTTAAAACCTGCATACAAAAGAAAGGCAAGTTGATCATGCCGGCCTTTAGCGTTGGTCGTACACAGGAATTGCTTTTTACCCTTAACCAGCTGGAGCTGGAAAACCGTCTTCCACCGGTTGCTTATTTTGTAGACAGTCCGCTCAGCGTGGAAGCCACCCAGGTAGTTAAAAATTATCCAACCTACTTTAACAAACGGATACAGGACATCATGCATCATGATAAAGATCCGTTTGGGTTTTCAGGACTTCGGTATATAAAAACGGTGGAAGAATCAAAATCACTTAACTACTTTACGCAACCCTGCGTTATCATTTCTGCCAGTGGTATGGCAGATGCCGGAAGGGTAAAGCACCATATCAGCAATAATATTGAAAACAGCAGGAATAGCATTCTCATGACGGGTTACTGTGAGCCCAATTCTTTGGGCGGTCGTTTGCTTGCGGGGGCCAAGGAAGTAGGCATCTATGGTATAAAGCATGAGGTGAACGCCAGCATTGGTGCTATCCGCAGCATGAGTGCCCATGGAGATTATGAAGACCTTAGCCAGTTTCTCGCCTGCCAGGATCCCAAACAGGTAAAAAAACTGTTTCTTGTACATGGAGAATATGATGTGCAACAAGCCTTCCGCGGGCGCCTGCTCAAAAAAGGCTTTGCAGATATTGAGATACCGCAGAGACATGAAGTACGCGGGCTGTGAAGATAAAAGGCAAAAAGAAGTAAAATTCAAAAGGCAAATGAATTTGGAAGTGTATACTTCTGCTACGCGAAACCCGCGGGGCTTCTTTTACTTTTAATTTTCGGCTCGCTGCTCCGCTTATCCGTCAGACCAAGGGTCAGAAGGTGGTGGCTCCTGCGTAACGCCCTATTCGCTGCCGCGCCGCCGCGTGAAACCATCCTCGCAAAAGACTTTTTACTTTTTACTTTTGAATTTTTACTTTGCAATTTCTTCCAAAAACTTTCACATTTCATTTCTAACCCTTCCCTCCGCTTTCTCGTTATTATAGGTGATTACAATATTCATCACCTAATTCGTCAGCATATGAAAAAGAATGGATGGTACCTGGCAATGGTGGCAATCGCTGCCGGCTGGATACTGAGCGGATGCGCCGCAGCGGTTCATGTTGAAAAAGATAACAAAGCAGATTTTACCCGGTACAAAACATTTGCCTGGATAACGGAAAACAATG
>DATJGC010000061.1:0-2779 GCA_035495345.1 Chitinophagaceae bacterium
TCTGGCAGATGTGGAAGAAGGCGCTGATATTGTAATGGTAAAGCCCGCCCTCTCCTATCTTGATATCATTCGTGAAGTAAAAAATGCCGTGCAGGTGCCCGTTAGTGCGTATAATATCAGCGGTGAATATGCCATGATAAAAGCCGCGGCCAAAATGGGGTGGATTGATGAAAACAAAGCCATCATTGAAACGCTCACCTCCATGAAAAGAGCCGGAGCCGATTTAATTGCCACTTATTTTGCACGCCAGGCAGTACAGCTGCTGGGCCAATAATGTATATGTTTGACGCTGCAAACAACCATGCCATGACCAACAGAAGACAATTTATAAAAACAGGTAGTACTTTAAGTGCGGGTGTATTACTGGCTAAAACGGGCGTACTGGCATTGCCACGCACCGGCTTTGAAAGTAAACGTCCGCCGCTGGCAGAAAGAAAGTTTACCAGCGTACATGTAGAAGCCGCCATAGCAGAGATAAAAGAAGCTTTACCTGGTAAAGAGATTGCCTGGTTGTTTGAAAACTGTTTTCCGAATACGCTGGATACCACGGTTGAATTTGGCACCCTCAATGGGAAGCCAGATACCTATGTTATTACCGGTGATATAGATGCCATGTGGCTGCGCGATAGCACCGCACAGGTATGGCCTTATTTATCGCTCATTAAAGGAGATGATAAACTACAACAGCTGATTGCAGGCGTTATCAACCGGCAGGCAGCCTGCATCAGGAAAGATCCCTACGCCAACGCTTTCTATAAAGACGAGAATAAAATCAGTGAGTGGAAGCAAACAGATATCACTGATATGAAGCCCGGCATACATGAACGCAAATGGGAAATTGATTCACTTTGCTATCCCATTCGGCTGGCCTACAAATACTGGCAGCTCACGGGTGATACCAGCCCGTTCGACAATAGCTGGAAAGAAACCATCGCGCTTATCTTAAAAACATTTAAAGAACAGCAACGTAAAACCAATAATGGGCCTTATAGTTTTCAGCGCACCACAGCATGGGCTACCGATGGCGTACCGCTGGGTGGTTACGGTTACCCGGTAAAACCAACAGGCCTTATCTGCTCTATGTTCAGGCCGAGCGATGATGCCACCCTTTTCCCTTACCTGGTGCCTTCTAATTTTTTTGCCGTGGTATCATTGCGGCAGGCTGCTGAAATGATGAATAAGATTTATCATTACGCACCCATGGCCAATGAATGCCAGCTATTGGCCGATGAAGTTGAGAAAGCATTGCAGCAATATGCTATTGTACAACACCTGCAGATGGGCCGTGTGTATGCTTACGAGGTAAACGGGTTTGGCA
This sequence comes from Chitinophagaceae bacterium, assembly GCA_035495345.1. GTDB lineage: Bacteria > Bacteroidota > Bacteroidia > Chitinophagales > Chitinophagaceae > JACMLD01. The sequence goes on from DATJGC010000061.1 coordinate 1,319, forward strand.
GTTTTCACCTCATGGATGACGCCAACGTGCCCAGCCTGCTGTCTCTACCCTACCTGGATGCAAGGCCGGCAGCAGACCCGGTCTATCAAAATACCAGGCGACTGGTTCTATCACCCTTCAACCCATTTTTCTTTAAAGGCGTTTCCGCCGAAGGCATTGGCGGACCGCATGCAGGCATGCAAATGATCTGGCCGCTGGGTATTACCATGCGTGCACTCACCAGCAGCAATGAACCCGAAATCAAAAGCTGTTTGCAAATGCTGGTAAAATCTCATGCAGGTACAGGGTTTATGCATGAATCATTTCATAAAGACGACCCCACCAGGTTTACAAGAAAATGGTTTGCCTGGGCCAATACCCTTTTTGGAGAATTGGTATTGAAGACCTATCACAACAATTTACCCTTGCTGCGCGCGGTATAAAATAATTAAAAAGGATAACTAAAACGGATTTACCCAATGCGGCAGCGGGCGGCCCTGCAAACCCGCCACAATATTTTCTGCCGCCAGCCGGCTCATGGCACTCCTGGCTTCAAAAGTAGCAGAACCAATATGCGGCAATACGGCTACATTGGGCATGCGCAATAACGGGTTGTTGGGCAGCATGGGTTCAGGATTGGTAACATCCAGCCCCGCACCCCATATAATATTCTGCTGCAAAGCGGCAATCAAATCCTGTTCATTGTGTATGCCACCACGTGCGGTATTGATAAAGATGGCGCCGGGCTTCATCTTTGCAAAAGCAGCAGCATTAAACATTTCCTTTGTTTCTTCGGTGAGGGCCGTGTGCACAGATATTACATCTGATTGTTGCAGTAACGCATCAAAGGTTACCAGGGTTGCTGAAAGATCTTTTTCAGCCTGTGGGTTTACGTGCCGGTTGTGGTAGATAATCTTCATTCCGTAAGCGGCCTGGCAACGGCGCGCCATTTCATAGCCAATCTTGCCCAGCCCTGCAATGCCCAATGTTTTTCCATAGAGTTCAATACCCAGGTTGGCTGTTGGTTCAAAATGTTTCCACTCACCCCTGGCAATGGTACTGTTCAGGTAAAAGGCTTTTCTGCTGGTAGCCAGCAATAACAGGAAGGCCGTATCTGCCGTGGCATTGCTTAATACACCCGGTGTGTTGCCCACAGGAATTTTTAGTGCAGTGGCGGCGGCAATATCAACATTATCGTAGCCTACAGAATGCAATGCAATTACTTTCAGGTGGCGGCTGGCCTGCAGAAACGGCGCATCAATACGACTGCCACTGGCATTCAGCAATGCATCATAATGCTGGCATTGTTCTGCCAGCGCATCGCCCTGCAACAGGGCTTCACCCGTCCACTGTGTATATTGAATATTTGCTTTCTCCAATACCTGGAGGCCGCTATCAAGAATCCTGCGTGTGATAAAAACCTTCATTGCCTTTGTATTTAACAGCAAGGTAAGCACAGCAGGGCATGCACCTGCAGCTGAT
>DATJGC010000062.1:0-14055 GCA_035495345.1 Chitinophagaceae bacterium
GGGCCTGTTCTGCTCTGTGCTGTTGTTAGATGAAGACGGCAAACGGGTAAGGCACCTGTCTTCTCCATCGCTGCCGGCAGGCTTCACCAGCAAGGTGAATGGTATGGAGATTGGTCCGCAGGCAGGCTCCTGCGGCACGGCCATCTATTTAAGGAAGACGGTCATTGTAGCAGACATTGAGAATGATCCATTGTGGGCAGATTATAAACAACTGGCCGCAAAATACAAGCTGGCCTCCAGCTGGTCGTTCCCCATCATTACTTCTTCTAATAAGGTGCTGGGCTCGCTGGCCGGTTACTACACAGAGAAAACCGCCCCATCTGAAGAGCAGCTTGAATTGTTTGGAAGGGTTGCATCGCTCATGGGTGTAATCATAGAGAACAAGCAGGCAGAACAAAAGATCAATATCAGCAACGAGCGTTACCTGCTGGCCACAAAGGCTACCAATGATGCTATTTGGGATTATGATATAAAAAATAAGCGCTTATACTGGGGCGATAGTTTCTACAGCATTTTTGGATATACGGCCGGGCATTACCCCGGTAAACACGGTTTCTGGGAAAGCAAGATTCACCCGGAAGACAAAGAGCGTACAAAGAAGCTTTATATCAATGCTATCAAGAACAAAGAACGCGGCGTTGTATATTCTGAATACCGTTTCCGAAAGTCAGACAATAGTTATGTACTGGTAGCAGACAGGGCATTTATTGTTTGGGACAATGATGGCAATGCACTGCGTTTTGTAGGGTCTATGCAGGATATCACAGACCGGAAAAAACTGGAAGGGCAATTGCTTACGCAGGAAATCAATAAACAAAAAACCATTGCGCAGGCCGTTGTAGACGCGCAGGAAAAAGAACGCGCAGAAATTGGAAAGGAACTGCATGATAACGTAAACCAGATTCTTTCTACCGCCAAACTTTATCTTGAGCTGGCAAAAACAGATACCGCGCAGAAAGACGCACTCATTAAAAGAAGTGCAGACAGCATCTTTACCGCCATCAATGAAATAAGGCATATCTCAAAGGCGTTGGTACCACCCAGTGTGAAAGACCTGGGTTTGATAGATTCTGTAAACGACCTGGTAGAATCATTGCGCATGACCAATGCGTTGCAGGTGCAGTTTATACACAGCGGCGATTTTGAAGACATCATCAACGACAAGCAAAAACTTATGCTGTTCCGCATTATACAGGAGCAGGTAAGCAATGTGCTGAAGCATGCCGACGCTACGCGCATTGTAATTGAACTAAAACTGAACGGCAAACTCATGCACCTTTCCATTACAGACAATGGAAAAGGATTTGAACTGGAAAAAGTAAAATTTAAAAAGGGCGTAGGCCTTTCAAATATTGAGAGCAGGGCACATCTTTTTAACGGCGAGGTAATCATTACTACAGCACCGGGTAAAGGCTGCAAGCTATTTATAAAAGTACCAATTCATAACACTTAAATTACGGAGTATGGAAAAGATTACTATTTTAATTGCCGACGATCATAAGCTCATCCGTGAAACCTGGACGTATATCCTGAACAGCGATGAGCGATTTGAAGTAGTGGCTGAATGCGGAGACGCAGAGCAGGCAGTAGCATTTGCAAAGGAGCTAACGCCAGACATTGTGCTGATGGATATTAACATGGCTCCCTTTAACGGGTTTGAGGCCACAGAGAAAATCAGAAAGGCAAGCCCGGATTCAAAAGTAATTGGCGTTTCCATGCATTCTCAACCGGCTTACGCAAAGAAAATGCTGCAGGTGGGCGCACGCGGCTATGTAACAAAGAACTCATCCAAAGAAGAGATGTTTAATGCCATCACAGAAGTTTACCGCGGCAACAAATACGTGTGTGATGAAATAAAGACCATCATTTCTGATCAGTTGCTGGATGATAACCAGGATACGCCCAGCATTAATTCACTTACAGAAAGGGAAATGCAAATCATTCAGCATATCCGTGAAGGCCATTCTTCCAAAGAAATTGCCACCCACCTGGATATCTCGCTGAAAACAGTGGAAGTGCACCGGCACAATATTCTTAAGAAGCTTAAACTGAAAAACTCTGCCTCGCTGGTGAATTTCATCAACAGCTCTGCAGGGTACGTTTAACAGTATTTTACCAGCCACAGGTGGCAGGCAACTGCCGCTGACGGTCTGCTGTTGCCCAGGCGTTTGGTTGCCCAGGCGTTTGTAAGTAAGAGAGGCAGGTCAACCCGGTGCCAAACCCGGCACCGGAGCATTCATGACCCGGAAGCCTTGATATAAAGGTTTTTTATCTGGCAAACTCGGCTTACTTTTGCGCCTCATTTCCTACCATGAGTGATGATATTAAACATGAATGCGGGTTGGCCCTCATTCGTTTACGTAAATCCCTTCCATATTACCAGCAAAAATATGGCACTGTATTGTACGGCCTCAATAAGTTATACCTGCTCATGGAGAAGCAGCATAACCGCGGACAGGATGGTGCGGGCATTGCCTCCGTCAAATTAAATGTAGAGCCGGGTTATCCTTTCTTGCACCGCCTTAGAAGTGTAGCTCCTCAACCCATTGCAGATCTTTTCAGGCAGATATCGGAAGAAATTACAGACCTGGAGAAGTACCAGCCCGATATCAGGAAACACCCCGGTCTGCTAAAAGGGCATGTAAGGTTCCTGGGTGAGTTGTTACTGGGGCATCTCAGGTACGGTACGCAGGGCAAGAACAACGCAGATTTTTGTCATCCCTTCATAAAAAGAAACACCATTCCGGTGAGAAACCTGGCCCTTGCCGGGAATTTTAATTTAGTAAATACGGAAGAACTTTTTTCACTGGTTAATATAGACCCGGGCGAGTTTCAGCGCCAGAGCGACCTTGCAGCCATGATGGAAGTGGTACACCACTTCATGGTGAAGGAAGATGAAGCAGACCCCGGCCATCTTGATATCATCAATGTTTTAAAAAAAGCCACCCGTCTTTTTGATGGCGGTTACCATATAGGCGGGTTAATTGGCAATGGCGATGCCTTTGTAATGCGCGATGAACATGGCATCCGCCCTTCTTACTATTACATCAGCGAAGACATGATTGTGGCTGCCTCAGAACGCGCCGCCATCAGAACCACTTTCAATGTGGGTGAGAATGAAGTAAAGGAGCTGATGCCCGGCCAGGCCCTCATCATCCGGGCCAACGGAGACTATAGCATAGAGCAAATACTGGAGCCCAAAGAACGGCGTGCGTGTAGCTTTGAACGCATTTATTTCTCACGCGGTAACGATGAAAAAATTTACCGTGAGCGAAATGCGCTTGGTTACAACCTTAGTGATGCGGTGCTTAACTCCATCAATCATGACCTGAAGAATACTATTTTCTCTTTCATTCCAAATACCGCTGAAGTGGCTTTTTATGGCCTGCAGAAAGGAATGGAAGATTATATGAATAAAGTAAAGGTGCAACGCATCCTCTCCTGGGGTAAAAACTACGATGATGAGAAACTCACGGAGATGATCAACCGGCGTATCCGGATTGAGAAGATTGCCATCAAAGATGTTAAGATGCGCACCTTCATAACGGAAGACGCCAACCGCAATGAGATGGTGCAGCACGTTTATGATATCACTTACGGCACGTTGCGCAAAGATGAAGATACCCTGGTGGTAATAGATGATTCCATTGTACGGGGCACCACGCTGAAGGAAAGTATTGTACGCATGTTGTCAAGGTTACGGCCCAAGAAAATAATTATTGTTTCCTCTGCGCCCCAGATCCGTTACCCTGATTGCTATGGCATTGATATGAGCAAACTGGGCGATTTCATTGCTTTCAGGGCAGCCATGGAGTTGTTGAAAGAACATGAGAAGGAAGACCTGCTGCAGGAATTGTATGAGCGCTGTCTTGAGCTCTCCCGCACAGGCCAGCTGCATACAGAAAATGTAGTACGCCAGATTTATAAGCCCTTTACCACGGAAGAGATATCCAATAAGATTGCACAGCTGATAACACCTGAAGGACTGGATATTCCGGTGCAGGTCATTTACCAGACCATTGAATCATTGCACAATGCTTGTCCAACCAATACGGGCGACTGGTACTTTACAGGTAACTATCCAACGCCGGGGGGTAACCGCGTAGTGAATAAAGCATTCATCAATTATGTAGAGAAAAAGAATGTGAGGGGATATTAATGAAAATAAAATTTGCAAATGATTCCCGGTATGGGAAAGTAGCCGTAAATTAGTAGCACCGTTTTTAAACTAATTTTCCTTTTGTAGAAAAACCATAGTAAAACAGGCCTGTTTTTTTTCAACTATCCATCCCCGTTACCTGCTGTGAAAAATAGTACCTTGTATTCTTTCACAAATGAAGACAATCCTTCTAATACGCCATGCAAAAAGTAGTTGGGATGATCCTGGTCAGCCAGATTTTGATCGTCCTTTAAACGCGCGTGGCCAGAAAGACGCGGCTAAGATGAGTGCGCGCTTGCGGGAGCGTGTGCCGGTTATCGATCTTTTTTGTGCCAGCCCGGCCAACCGCGCAAAAACCACCGCTGAAATATTTGCGGCCGCTTACAAACTCCAACAAGACCAACTGATATTTGAACGCGGGCTCTACCTTGCGCCCGCTAATTTTTTCTACCCATTTATTGCAGCAGCAGACAATAGCGCCACCAGCATGGCCCTGTTTGCGCACAACCCCGGCATCACAGACTTTGCCAACCTGCTGTCTACTTCCGTAAATACAGACAATATACCCACTTGTGGCATCTTCGCGGTAACAGCAGCGGTTGATAGCTGGACTGCGTTTGAAAAAGCGCCCAAGGAGTTGTTGTTGTATGATTATCCGAAATTGATTGGCTAGTGTGATTGCAGGCATATAGTTAGCAAGCTGTAATTTAAAGCCGGATGGGTTGAACAGCTGCGCCCTGGCACTACACAGCAATATCTTTCATCAAATTTTGCTTTTGGTAAATAACCTGTTGCAGGGCTGTAATGGCGTGTAGCATCAGCTGATCATTTTTTGTACTGCTAAGGTCCGGCACCTCTAACAATGCTGCTTTGGCAAGGGCATCGCGCAGCAAAAATTTGTCCTGCTGCACCACGTGCGCATAACGGTTGTGTAGCACCCAGGTGGCAAGGTATTCCTGTTCTGCCTGTCCGGGTGTGGGTATGAATATGCATCGTTTGCCTATGGGTAAGAGGTCCATAATGCTGCTATAGCCAGCGCGGGAAAGAACAATGGCAGCTTCGTTGATCATCTCCTCCAGTTCCCTGCCTCCTAAAAACTGGTGAATGCTGACGTTAGGGGGTGCAACGGGCAATTTGCCTTCAGCCGGCAAGCCGCGTACAAACTCTACCGGCATCGGCGAAGTTTCAAGTTGTTGCAAAAGCAAATTTTCAAGAAGGCTGCGTTGCGGTTCGGGCCCGGATAATAATACCAATAAATATGGCTTCACTGTTACAGCTTCAGGTGCGGGTATAGTTATGGAAGATTGCGCGCCAACGTAATGGGTTGGTATAGCCGGCAAGTGTTTCGGATGAGAAAGTTCACCTGCCAGGTAGGGCATTGAAGCCGCATCCGGCACCCAGCAATAATTGAAACGATTGATGAAGCGATAATTGATTTGTTGGAGCCATGCATCTGCCCATTTGCCGAAAGGCGTTTTTATCAGGAGTTGGTGCGTAATAAAAACGCAGTTGATCTCAGGGTGATAAAGGCCGTAACGGTTATCAGAAAACACAACATCTAAGTGTTTCTCTTTAGCAAATTCTTTCAGCCAAATTTTTTCGCGGTTGATTGCCGTCAATATTTTTGGTATTTGTGCAATAATTCCGGCGATGGTACCCCACCTTGTTTTTCCATATTTCATGGAATAGCGGGGCGGCGATACAAATTCTAGCGAAGGGAACAGTTTTTGCAACAGTATTTTCTGATCACCCTCTGCTGCGATAATAACTTTAAAACCAGCAATTAGCAGTTTTTGGGTAAGGGGTATGCAACGGGTGGCATGGCCCAGACCCCAGTCCAGCGGGGCTATGAGCGCTGTTAGACGGCTGTTTGGCGGAATGTTAATATTTATAATTGGAGCCGTCAGAAATACTATTTTGTAAGCAAAATAGTTTAATTTAGAAACTCCAAACCATGAAAAATATAAATCTTAGTTTGTTATTCTTATTACTGATTATAACGGTACTGGCCGTAAGCTGTAGCAGCGAGCGCCGCGTATCGGGCAAAGGTTGTGGTTGTGGGATACATAAAGGTTATGTTGGATATTAAAATCTAATAAGACATGAAGGCTACTAACAGGGATTTGCTTGTCCTGGTGAAAGATGAATCTATGAACCAGTATCAGATTGAGTTAGAACTTGAAAAGCTCAACTCATTATTGTTTCAACTTGAAACAGTAGACAGTTTTTGTACGGCGCATGAAGTGTTTGATATTACAAAGCATAAAGTTGTTCATAACCGGAAGAAGATTGTGCAGGTGATACACCAACCGGAATTAAAACCATTCCAGTTCGTTTGCAATAAAAACTAACAGCTAGCCAGATAAAAATATTTGTACAGACAAGCCCCGCCTACGCGGGGTTTTTTCTTATTGGTATGTTTGTAAGCTATCTATTTTACTGCAGCAATTGCAAGGCGTTGCGTAAAGCTTCTATCACAACTTTTATTTCTTCTTTTTTACAGGTACCCACACTCAGCCTGTACCAGCTAGAATCAGCAGCGGCGCCAAATGCATAAAAAGGCACTACGGCCAGCTTGGCCACATCCAGCAGGTAAGCGGTTACATCAGCTTGCTTCTGTAAAATTTTTCCTTCGGCCGTTTTTTTGCCGGTGCAATTGAATTGAACGGTAAGATAAATAGCGCCTTGTGGTGCAATAGCATCCACTGCATAGCCCTCCTGTTTTAATTGTTGCAGTCCCTCATACAATCCATTTAAACGCAGCGACAATTCATTTTTAAAATGAGAAAGGTATTTGTCTATAGCATCGCTGTTAGACAAATAGCCGGCAACTGCTTTTTGTTCTGCCATGGGCGCCCATGAACCAAGATGTGTCATGATGGCCTTCATCTTATCAATGATGGCGGCAGGACCAACAGACCAGCCCACACGTACACCGGTAGCAGCAAAGACTTTGCTGATGGCATCAATATAAATGGTGTAAGGCCGCATACCTGCATGCAGTGAAACGGGGTTATAATGCACAATCTTTCCGTAGGTAAGCAGAGAATACATTTGATCATACATCACATACAACTTCTTTACGCCTTCTCCCCGGCGGTTGTTTTCTTCCACCACCAGCTGGCAGATGGCCAGCAGGTCTTCTTTTGTAAAAGTGGTACCGGTGGGGTTTTGCGGTGAGCATAAAGCAAGTAAGGTAGCATCTTTAATATGCGGGCGTATCTGTTCTACCGTGGGCATAAAATTATTTTCCTGCACGGCTTCTATGACTACATGCTTTGCCCCTACAAAATTGGCGTAATGATTATTGTTCCAGGAAGGCACCGCATAAATTACCTTATCATCTTTATCACACACTGCCCTGAACAATGAATATATCAGCGGGCGGCCGCCGCCGGCCACCAATATTTCTGCGGGTGAATAAGACAATTGCTGCCGTTCTTCTAAAAATACCTGCAGCGCCTCGCGCAGATCCAGGTTGCCTTCTGCGGCGGGGTAATTGGTAAAATGTTGCCTGTAGGCAGTAACAATGCCATCTTCCAGCTCTTTTGGAATGGGAAAGATAGCGGGGTCAAAATCGCCCACGGTGAAGTTGTAGATCTTTTCGCCCTTGCGGATCCGGTCCCGTATTTCACCGCCCAGTTTTACAATTTCAGAACCTACCAGCGTATCAGAGAGTTGGGATAATATCGTCTTGCTCATGAAGTACAATCATTTATGCAAAAGTACTGGTAAGCAGGGCAGTCCGCAAATCTTACGCTAGAAGCATTCAATACCTCCTGTTAAAAAAAGTTGAATTCCCTGGCAGATTTGTGTGCTTCAAAATAAATGACTAGCTTTACTCAATGTTTAAACATTAAAATTATAAATAAGATGAAAAAGACCGTTTTTGCACTTGCAGCTTCTGCTGTTGTAGTTGCCAGTTTTGCCTTTACTACCATTGCCAAATCACCCGTCACCAATGTTGAAAATCCTCCTGCTGCCGTTCAGGCGCCGGGTAAATGGGTGCTGGATAAGCCGCATACCAATGTGCGTTTTTCAGTAGCGCACCTGGTGGTGTCTGATGTAGATGGCAGTTTTAAATCTTTTGATGGCAGCATGACGGCCGCAAAGCCAGATTTCAGTGATGCTGCTATTACCTTTACGGCAGATGTAGCTTCCATCAATACAGACAACGAAAACCGCGATAAGCACCTGCAATCAGATGACTTCTTCAATGCGGCCAAGTTTCCGCAAATTAAGTTTGTAAGCAAGTCATTTCAGCCCCTGGGCGATAACAAATACAAACTGGTGGGTGATCTTACCATCAGGGACATTACTAAAACCGTAACCTTTGATGTTACCTACGGCGGCACCGTAACGGCCATGGGTGGTACACATGCCGGTTTTAAAGCAAAGACTACCATTAACCGTTTCGACTACAACCTTAAGTGGAGTGCAGCAACGGAAGCAGGTGGCCTGGTGGTAGGTAAAGACGTAGAAATTACCCTGAATATAGACATGAAGAAGGCATAATAGTAGCAGCTTCAATGCCTTAAAATACAGCCGCCCATCCGCAGGTAACCTGCAAATGGGCGGCTTTCTTGTATTCATCAACTGTAAAAAGACTTGTTATTTAGAGATGCCTGGACATTGCCAACGCTTATCCCTGCTTCTTATCGTTGTACTTTTTCTCGGCATCCTTTGCCTTTTCAAAATCAAGCACTACACCGTTTATGCAATAGCGTAGGCCGGTAGGGGGCGGACCATCGTCAAAAACATGGCCAAGGTGAGATTTGCAACGACCGCATTCTACTTCGGTTCTTTTCATACCAAATGAATTATCTGCAGAATAGATAATGCTGGTCTTGCTGATGGGCTCGTAAAAACTGGGCCATCCGCAACCGCTTTCAAATTTGGTATCGCTTTTAAACAAAGCGTTGCCGCAAACGGCGCAGTAATAGGTGCCAATTTCCTTAGACGTTTCAAAGGGGCTGGTCCACGGACGCTCGGTTCCCTTCTGCCTGGCTACATTGTACACTTCGGCCGGTAAGATCTTACGCCATTCTTCATCGCTAACATTCACCGGCTTGGTATCCGTGCGGGAATACACCGGGCTTTTTTTCTGTGTGCTGTCCATATGGATGGTTTTTTTTGCAGCAGTGGCCTGTGAATAACTGCAATGTGCAAACACCGCAGGAATCAGTATTACCAATGCTAATCTTGTTATCTTTTTCATAGCTCAATTTCTATAACAAAACTACGTATCAATGGTTTGCGTGGATTGTCGTAAGCCTGACAAAGGGCCTGCTTTAACAATTTACTCAATTTGAAATCCTCTAAAACCAGCCTAAAATTGTTAAGGGAATTGTACGCCTCTTCCTTTATATTTGTTGTTCTCCAAAAGGTTAAGCTGTAATTATGTTCAATTTAATTTTGTTTGGTCCTCCCGGTAGCGGTAAAGGCACGCAGTCTGAAAAGCTGATGGCAAAGTATGGGTTGAAGCACTTATCTACCGGTGACCTTTTGAGGAGTGAAATAGCCGGCCAGACCGTCCTGGGCCTGGAGGCCAAGAAGTTGATGGATCAGGGCCAGCTGGTGCCCGATGAGGTGGTGATTGGCATGATACGATCTGCACTGGCCAATAACCCCCAGGCAAAGGGATTTCTGTTTGATGGCTTTCCCCGCACCAAGGCGCAGTCTGAAGCGCTGGATGCCCTGCTGGCACAATACAACGCAGCTATCAATGTAGTATTAGCATTAAAGGTTAGCGAGGAAGAACTGGTAAAACGCCTGCTGAACCGCGGCCTCACCAGTGGCCGGAGTGATGATAGCAAGGAAGATGTTATCCGCGCCCGCATTATTGAATACCATAACAAGACCTCTGCCGTGGCAGAACACTATAATCAGTTCAACAAGGTAGTAATGATTAAGGGCGAAGGCAATGTGGAAGAAATATTCAACCTGCTTTGCGCCGCCATCGATGAGAAACAGGCCGCCTAAACATCCGCCACTATTATACCTTATTTGCATGCCGCTGTCCGCGGCATTTTTTATGCCCTTATCCACTGGTTACCCATCGGGCAATTTGGCCTAATTTGCAGCTTCCATTCAAGCGCGCCATATGAATACACTAGAAAATTATGTGCAGGACCGCTGGATACGCGGCGAAGGCGAAGGCCAGTTACTGTACAATGCCGTTACCAACGAACCCATTGCCACTGCCGGTTCTCAGGGATTGGATTTTGCTTCCATGATTGCCTATGCCCGCCAGGTAGGCAACCCTGCCCTTCGCTCCATGACCTTTCATGAACGCGGTAGAATGCTGCGCGCACTTGCGTTGCACCTGACTGCCTGTAAAGAAAAATTTTATGCCATCAGCTATCTTACCGGCGCTACACGTGCCGATAGCTGGATAGATATTGAAGGCGGTATCGGCAACCTGTTTTCTTATGCATCGCTACGCAGAAAATTTCCGGATGAATTTTATTGCCTCGATGGCGAAGGCCATCAGCTCGGAAAACAGGGCAGCTTTATGGCGCAACACATACTGGTGCCAAAGGAAGGCGTTGCCATCCATATCAATGCATTCAATTTCCCGGTTTGGGGCATGCTTGAAAAAATTGCGGTGAACCTGCTGGCAGGTATGCCGGCCATTGTAAAGCCCGCTACCATCACCTCGTTTTTAACCGAAGCAGTGGTAAGAGAAATTGCAGCCAGCGGTATACTGCCCAGGGGCGCCTTGCAACTCATCTGCGGCAGCGCCGGCAGCCTGCTTGATCATACCGGTGCGCAGGATGTTATCACTTTTACCGGTTCTGCCAGCACGGGGCTCCTGCTCAAATCTCACCCGGTGATAATGAGAGAAAATGTTCCGTTTACGATGGAGGCAGATTCACTTAACTGTATTGTACTGGGCACCGATGTGCAACCCGGTAGTGCAGAGTGGGATCTTTTTATAAAAGAAGTGCGGCGTGAAATGACGGCCAAAGCCGGACAGAAATGTACCGCCATCCGCCGCGTTTTTGTACCCGGCAATTTGCTCGACGAAGCACGCAAAGCACTTTCCTTATCATTGGCGCAAACCGTAATTGGTAATCCGCAGAATGAAAAAGTAAGAATGGGTGCCCTTGCCGGGCAAAGCCAGCGCAAAGAAGTAAGAGAACGTGTGCAGCAACTGCTGGCCTCTTCACAACTTATCTATGGCAGCCTGGACAGTGTGCAGGTTTTAGATGCAGATGCCAGCAAAGGTGCTTTCATCAGTCCGCTTTTGTTAATGAATGAACATCCCTTTGCGGCTGAAGAACCTCATACCATTGAAGCGTTTGGACCCGTAACTACGCTTATGCCTTACCGTGATACCGCAGAAGCGGTGGCACTCAGCAAAAAAGGAAAAGGTTCTCTTTGCAGCACCATTGTAACCGCCGATAACCGTATTGCGCGGCAATATGTGCTGGAAGCGGCCACCCACCATGGCAGGATACTGGTGCTGAACGAAGATTGTGCAAGAGAAAGCACGGGCCATGGATCTCCCCTGCCCTTACTGGTGCATGGAGGTCCGGGCAGAGCAGGCGGAGGCGAAGAAATGGGTGGCATACGGGGTGTAAAACATTATATGCAGCGCGTGGCGGTACAGGGTTCGCCCGATAGTCTTACCGCAATTACCAACGTGTACCAGCCAGGCGCGAGGGGCAATAGCAGCACCGTGCATCCTTTTAGAAAATACTTTGAAGAACTAACAGTAGGCGATCAGTTGTTTACACAACAACGAGTAATCACCAGCGAGGATATTGATGCATTTGCGGATTTAAGCGGCGATCAGTTCTATGCGCATAAGACTACCACGGTATTTGATAATACGATGTTTGAGCAACAGGTAGCGCATGGTTATTTTTTACTGAGTGCGGCTGCCGGATTGTTTGTAGATGGCAGCAGCCTGGGCCCGGTGCTGCTCAACTATGGTATTGATGAATTTCGTTTTACCAAACCTGTATATCCCGGCACAGCAATATATGTAAAGCTCACGTGCAAAGAAAAAACCGACCAGGAACTAAAAGAAGCTACCGATATTCCGCGCGGCATTGTGCGCTGGTATGTAGAAATACTGGACGCTGCTGATGAGCATGTAGGGGTTGGAACAATTCTTACAATGGTAGCTAAGAGTGGTGCTAAGGGGTAAAAGAGGAAAAAAGGATTTGCTCGTAGCAAGGGAGAGTATCCGTCAATTCTACTGTTCCACGTAAAGACAGAAATTATCTGTGATAACAACAAAACAAACTGATTTAAACAACAAGGCCGGCTACCTCAAATAAAAGAACTTCATGTGCAGTCATAAACCCTGCTTGCCATGAACATCAATCAAATAACAGGAAGCGTTGTGAACACCTGTCTTAAAATACATTCCAGGATTGGTCCGGGTTGTTTTGAAAAAGTGTACGAAGAGATTTTATTTTTTGAGCTTATCAAGCTTGGATATTATGTAGAAAGGCAATTACTGCTGGATATTGATTATGATGAACTGCACATCAAAAAAGCTTATAAAATCGATTTGTTGATAGAACAACGGCTGGTGTTGGAACTAAAATCAGTTTGCCCAATGCCAAAGGTGTACTTTAAACAAGTAAAGACGCAACTGAGCCTCCTGAACCTGAAACATGGAATGTTATTGAATTTTAAAGTGGATATGATGAAGGAAGGGATATACCGGATATTTAATAATTTCGGGAGAGAATCACTCAATGACCAGGCAGAAGATAGTAACAGGAAAACTAATTTATGAGGCTGAGCAAATGCTCCTTTTCTCTTTAAATCTCTTAGCATGGATGAATATATAAGCGCCCATACAGATCATCATGGTGTAACCACCATTGAGTTCTACCATCCGCAAAGCAATTCGCTGCCGGGTAAAATGTTGGAGAACCTGGCACAGGAAATTCATCATGCCGGCATCAATACAGATACCAGGCTGATCATTCTTCGCTCGGCGGGCGACAAGGCCTTTTGCGCCGGGGCATCGTTTGAAGAACTCGCTGCCATTAGCACTGCAGAACAGGGCAAACTATTTTTCAGCGGCTTTGCGCGCGTTATTAATGCCATGCGCACCTGTGGCAAACTCATCATTGGACGTATACACGGTAAATGTGTAGGCGGTGGGGTTGGACTGGCCGCCGCCATGGACTATGCCATTGCCCATGAAAGCGCGGAGGTAAAGCTCAGCGAGCTGGCCATTGGCATCGGTCCGTTTGTGGTAGGACCGGTCATAGAAAGAAAAACGGGCAATGCGGCCTTTAGTCACCTGGCCATTGATGCGGGCATGTGGCGCAGCGCAGACTGGGCCAAAAGAAAAGGTTTGTTTGCAGAAGTGCACAGCCAGCACGATAATATGGATGAAGCCATTGCGCGGCTGGCCGGCATGCTGGCCAACAGCAACCCCGATGCCCTGGCTGAAATGAAGAAAGTTTTTTGGCAGGGCACAGACCACTGGGATCAATTACTGGCCGAACGCGCCGCTATCAGTGGTCGACTGGTAGTCAGTAAGTTTACAAAGGAAGCCATTGCCAAATTCAAACTCAAACGGTAAAGAACAGGAGAGAACCGGCCATGGCGGCATCCGTGCACATGATACCTTCATTCAACCTTCATACTTTCCAGGATTATTGTACCGCGGTGGCTGCAAAAGATCCACAGCTGCAAGCCATTTTGGAGCGTTACGGTCATCCGCCTTTCTGGAGCCGCACCGCCAGCATTGAAAGCCTCGTACACATTATTTTAGAGCAGCAGGTATCACTGGCATCTGCAAAAGCCGCCTTGGTGAAACTGCAACAATTGATGGGCGAAATTACTGCGGAAGGTTTGTTGGGCTTAACAGATGAAGCATTAAGGGCCTGTTACTTCTGCCGGCTGAAGGCCAGATACGT